>DASTJG010000623.1:0-2898 GCA_035716785.1 Anaerolineales bacterium | reverse complement strand
AAGCCGCAGGCAAACCCGAGCAGGAAATCCCGCGTGGGTGGAAGACTCCCCAGCGCGATCATCTCTCCGAGCACCACACAAACGCCGGCTGCCAGCGGCAGCTCTGGCCGAAATAACCGGATCATGCCCCTGATCTTTTTCGTAATCATCGTTGGATAACAGCCTTTCTGCTTGCGGTTTGGTTGCTCAGCAAATCTAATCTTACCAAACGTTACTTTACCCACTGGTTGTGCCTTTTGAAATATGTAGAATGAATACCATGATGATTTTCATTCGTGATCACACGCTCGAAATTCACCCAATCATTGAGGATGATCTGAATGCAGTTCTTGATGTGTACCGGCAATGCCAGGACTTCCTGGCATTGGGACCCGTATCCACCGCCTCGATGGAGATGGTGCTGAAGGACATCGATGTCTCAAAAGATATGGGCGGGAATTTCTGCGGCATTTATACCGCGGACGGAAAGATGATCGGGGTCCTGGATTATGTTCCCAGCCACTTTGAAGGCGATCCGTACACTGCCTTTTTGTCGCTGCTCATGATCGCGGCCCCGTTTCGGAAGCATGGGATCGGGACAGCAGTGGTG
Source organism: Anaerolineales bacterium (assembly GCA_035716785.1). Classification (GTDB taxonomy): domain Bacteria; phylum Chloroflexota; class Anaerolineae; order Anaerolineales; family Villigracilaceae; genus Defluviilinea. Next base: position 2,309 of record DASTJG010000623.1, on the reverse strand, counting down.
GAGGCGGTAGAGAATGAGATCAGGAAAGATGCGCAGATCACAACCATCCTTTCCGGAGTTCAGGTGAATAATCCGGGAGCCATAAAGTTCTGGCAGCGGCATGGTTATCGGATTGTCAGCGGGCCGAAATTGCACCCCGACCAGACGACGGCATTCGACCTGCGCAAGGACTTGAGCCGATGAAGTAAAAACTCCCCAGACGGGGAGTTTCGCACTGATTGGACAGTAAACTCTACAATGTAGACAGCGTAATTCCTCTGCGTAACCAGCCGTAAACTGCAAACAACGCATCCCGCACATCGATCAAGTCAGGCACATAGGTCATGACCGTCAGAAGCGGGTGGCGTGCATATGTCCGCAGGATCTGGCGGACTTCCTGCACGTATTCATCCCAGGCTTCGGAGCGAGGACTCTTTTCGAATTTGATCGGATGCAGCAATCCAGGCAGCTTAACCATCCTGATCGGCTGGTGGCGCGTGCGATAGTGCATGTTGATCAACGTCTCCACGCCAAAACGGGAGGGACGCATCTTCCCTACGATGGGCAGCAGGTCCGTGCGCCAGACGGCTCGTTCTCCCGACAGCCAGCGCTGGACACCCAGGATATCGGCCTTATCCCATTTATCGCCTTCACGCAGCGGGTAACCGATGACCATGTCGGCTTGCCCGTTGAGGATGGGAGACAGTACCTGGCCTGCGTAATCAGCGTTCCAGTTGATCAGATCGGCATCCACGAAGAGCAGGATGTCGCCGCTGGCGGCTGCGGTTGCTTCCGCCATTGCATATCCTTTGCCATGATTCGGCGATAAGAATATTGCGCGGACCCCGGAATTTTGCTGGTACTGCCGCAGGATATCTGGCGTGCGGTCCTTCGAGCCGTCATCCACAACGACGATCTCCCGGATAAAGGGCGCGCTCAGTAATCCGTCGAGAACGGATGCCAGATGTTCTTCTTCGTTGAAGGCACAGACAATTGCCGTGCAGGCAGGATGGACCGGGCGGGATAATTTCATAAAGCTTCTCCTTCGAGATTTGATGGTTACATATGTACGCTACTGTACCGGCATTAGAGATATTAATCCCCCTCACGATTTTCAACCTATCCAAACACTAACAGCCGGCTACCAACCGGCTGTTCATTCCATATCAGTTTTTTCGAGGTCTATTTGTTGCCCAGATGCTTCACGCCGCCCACGCCGCTGACCTGTTTGCTGACAGAGGCGGAGCCGTAGTAATTTATTGAACCCGCGCCTGAGATTTGAGCGGTCAGATCGTCATCCACCCAGACGGTGGCGCTGCCCGCGCCGCTGATGTCGACAAGCGCATTCTGGCTATGCAGGTCCGCGCCTTTGAAATCGCCGAAGCCACTGATGTTCATATCAAGCTTATCGGCTGTGCCGGAGGCGGTCATGCTGCCTGCACCGCTCAGGCTCACATGAAGGTCTTTCACCTGGATGTCATTCAATTCCAGGTTACCCGCGCCGCTGAGGGAAACGTCCAGCTCGTCAGACTTGATATCCTGAATGACCAGTTCACCCGCGCTGGTGAACTCAACATCATCCAGATCCTTGACAACCACCGTGATCCTGACGGGCTCCGTCGGGTTGACGTACGTGCCGTCCTGTCTCCTGTAAGAAATATCGAGCACACCGTTTCTCACCTGGGTCCTCAATCTTGGCAGAACGTTATCTTCCGCTTCGATCTTGAGCGATTCGGTCTTGCCTTGCTTGACGAGCACCTGAGCGGGATAGTTAACTTCTATGGCGTGAAAATCACTGACCTCACGCGTCTCGGTGCGGACGCTTCCGGAGCCGCGCTCTGCCGGGCCGACGAAGAACTCGTCACCGTCGAACACCCACATCTGAGGGGGACGCGCCCATCCCAGTTGTGAAGCGTAGACGATTGCCAGCACCACTCCGCCGATGACGACGATGTCCATCAGAACCCCTGCATATTTCCAATAGGCTTTGAGAATGAGCCCTACACCTGCTGCGATGAGCAGAAAGGGCCAGATGTGCGCCAGCGCCCAGAGATTCGCGGAGGGAATTGTCCCTGCCTTGATGAGCAGCCAGACCGCGCCAGCTGCAATGAGAAATAACGGCCAAAATATAGATCGCTTATGTTCCATGGTTTCCTTCTTTCAAAATGTGTAATTCTTAACTTGCCGGGGGAATGGAATGATCTGATGGCTCTTCGGCCGGCCGGCCACCAAATAACCCCGAACGGGACAGGATTAGATAGGCGCCCAGACCGATCAGGAGTACGGGGAAAACAAGATTGTTGAACGAAGAGAAAAGTAATTCAAAGAAG
>DASTJG010000622.1:0-11186 GCA_035716785.1 Anaerolineales bacterium | reverse complement strand
CGAGCCGCGTAAAACTCATTGATTTGAGCAATATATTGAACATACCAAATGGTACTTCCATCCTGAAAAATGTAAACCAGGTCATTGGCGATATCGCCGCCTTCGAGTCGCATTTCGAGCACAATCCGGATCGCCTCGACGGTATTTACGCTGACTTTTCCTTTTTCCGCTACGAGAACATCCTCTCCCGGATCAGATACAAAAGCATCCACATAAGCATCCAGTGAACCCCCGATCATGGGTTCATAAGAAACCATTACGATCATCGGGTTCAGCGATGTCTCTGACGAAAACCGTACCATCATCAGATCCGTCGTCATCGCAGACTCAGACGGGTCAGGCTTTTGCTTTTTAAACTCCTTTGGCAGCCAGATCTCAACCAGTTCGGTTTTAAATTGCACCCAGTCCTGGGGAATCAGCAGCTCATATGCAACCGGTGTGGGAGTTTCCGTAGGAGTTAGCGTTGGGAGCACATGAGGCGTCCAGGTTGGCTGTGGGGGAAGTGTGTTTTGCGGAGCAGGGGCAAGCAGGTTCGCGCCCCCCTGCAGGAAGAAACAACCCGCTACTGTGAACACCAGGCAGACAAGTACAACGAGCCCACCCAGGATTGCGATCTGTTGAGGAGTCATCCCCAAATACCTGCGATTTTGTGTCATTTTGTCTTCTCCCTGTTTGTAGCACAATGCATGCAAACATCATACCCTGTAATTAAGTGCCCCATCCATTTTAACATCATGACTGAATCAGGATTGCCCGGGCAGGCGCGCCGTCGCAACCGGCAATCTTGATCGGCAGGCAATACAGATCGTAGAACCCGCGCATGACATTTGAAAGATTCAACCCCTCGACAACAATAACTTCCGCCTTAAGAAACACCATATGGGGTGGGATTGGGTCGCTGTACGGCGCAACAGAAAGGTAGTCCACCCCCACAAGCCGGACGCCACGTTCGACGAGCCATTCCGCGCCATCCTCCGTGATCGCAACAAAATCGGTTTGGAATTCGGATGCGTCTCTGGCCCATAGATGGGAATTCCGCGTACCGAAAAGGATGCGTTCCATCCCGAAAGTGAGTTCCATCCGGTCCAGTACTTCAGCCGTGATCGCCTCGACACCATCCGGCAACTGCGCCACATAACAGGGACCGGTCAGCACATCCAAAGGAAGTTGCTCGATCGTGCGACCATCATTGATGAAGTGGCGAGGCGCGTCAACATGCGTACCCACATGGACGCTTGTACTGATCCGCGTGGCATTGTAAAGCGCGCCCTGATCCATCGATGCGAAGCGTTCCAACTCCGGGCGTGGATCGCCAGGCCAGATGGGAAGATCCGGTGAGATAGTCAGCGAGATATCGTAGATGGTCATGGCAATCCTCCTTTTGCAGATAAAGCTCAAGCCGCCATCCTGGCGGCTCAAGTGAAAACACTACGGTACAGGCGTTGCTGTTTTAGATGTTCCTGAAAGAGTTGGGATGGACATCGGAGTCTACGTTGGCGTGATCGTCGGTGTTGGCGTGGGGACGAATGGCATCCATCCGCTGTAGAAGAAATATTCCTGCAGGAAACCGGCGCGCTCCTGCTCTGTCATCAGCCGCGGACGCGAATAATCTTCGAGCATCGCTGTGATCAATTCCACGCCGATCAATTTCCCATCGTAGATTACGTAGCGGTCGAAAAATAAGCGACGAATTCCCTTTGGCATCCAATCCTGGTCCCCCATCTGATCGAAGAACAGGTTGCCCAGCCCGTAGTGGATGAACGCGTCGTCGTAAAACTCCATCTTCTGGGCATAATGCGCCTGGCTGCCGCTGACAATCAAGGCGCCCGAATCGGCCATCAACTGGAAATCCCTGATCTGCTGAGGGTTGGGATACGAATCATAACTTTCATTCCACTGGAACGTGGAAATGACCACGTAGCCCTGGGTTTTCAACTCACCGATCTTCTGCGTGAGATAGTCGAAATCACACGGCGCGGCGCCCGGCTGATAATCGGTTGCTGTCGGGAAGCGTCCCACATCGGGTTTATTGCAGCCAATAAAGGCGATCTTGTTGCCATTGACCTCAAATAACGCGGGCTTGAGCGAATCCTGCAAATCCACACCGCCGCCAAAATACGGAAGTCCGTTTTGCCTGTAGATCTCGATCGTTTCCAGCATGCCTGCCGGGCCGCGATCGGCAAAGTGGTTGCCGGTCAGTTCGATCACATCGGCACCCACGTCGCTCAGCAAGTCCATATACTTCGGGTCGCTGCAAAACACGAGCGCAACCTGATCGGGCTTGGGATAGGTACAGCCCGTGAAGAAGGGGATCTCGTTGCTCACATGCATGATATCCGCTTCACGGAACAACTCGCGCATTTTTTCGCCGGGATAGGTCGTGCCCTTTATTTCCATCGTCAGCGCGGTGGCACGCACAAGAGCCGTCACGCCGGTCATGATGATGGTGGTTAGCTTTGATGGATCATAGTTCGATAGTTGACCACTGACAACAGACGACTGACCACTGTTGACAGCTTCAACAGCAATACTCGCGACCAGAGGATATTTCGCAAGGTCAAAGTTTTTACGGATCGGTGACTGCCCATCAATAGTGAGTACCTTCCACTTCGGCTCGAGCTTCTCGAATGGAATGATCCCCCACGACGGCATTGCAGACCACGCCTCTTCGAGTAACCGGTCCGCGGCGACGATCCGCACCGCACCGGCGGCGGGTTCGTCCCAAAGGGCCGTGAGCGCGGCAAGGGTGGATTCATCCATCAATAGCGGAACCCCGCTGAAGGGCGCGGGAGCCGTCCCTTCCGTCCACGCTACATGGAGTTCATCGAATGTCACGCCATCTGTTACCGTGGGGAACGGCGCGACCAGCGTGTAGAGCCATTGAATGTAGGCTTCATTCGATTGTGAGTCTTGCGTGGGAGAAGGCGCGGAAGTAGCCACCTGAACGGGAGCACTGACGGGAAGAGATTCTTGCGTGATCGTCAAGGGCAATGAGGTCGCCCGTGCACCACAGGCCGAGATAATCAATGCGAGTATTATTATTGCCGCGAACCCCGGCACCGAACCATGATTTGCTAAGCAAATCAGGCGGTGTGACGCGAATTGGCGCGGATTTGTTTTTAAAAGATTCGCGTACATTCGCGCAATCTGCGGCTGAAAAGGTTTTCTTTTAGGCATAGCGCCCTGATTATACTATTCGGCTTTGAGGGTAATTTCTGAGAGCGTGAACTGCTTCAGCGCCTCGTCATCGATCGTAACACCCAAACCAGGACGGTTCGGCACATCGATCGTGCTGTCGTCGTTCAGCACAAAGCGCTCATTCGTAATGTCACGCTGATAATAACGATCCGATGCTGAAATATCTCCCGGCAGAGTGAAACCGGGCAAAGAAGCGATCGCCAGGTTGGAAGCACGTCCCACACCCGTCTCCAGCATTCCCCCACACCAGACCGGCACATGCCGTTCATGGCAATAGTTGTGGATCGCAATCCCCTGGCTCAGCCCGGCTACGCGCGCCGGCTTGATATTGATGATCTTACAGGCTTCCATTTCCAGCGCGTAGCGTGCGTGGCGCGGCGACAGGATACTCTCATCCAGACAGATCGGCGTTTGGAACTCAGCCTGCAATTTGCGATGATCCCAAATGTCATCTTCGTACAAAGGCTGTTCAATCAATAGCAGATTCAGCTCGTCAAGCGGCTGGAGAGCCGCGGCAGTCTCCAGGGTGTAAGCGGAGTTCGCATCCACTTGCAGGCGCAAGTCCGGATAGGCGCGTCGAACCGCAGAGGTCTCTTCGATTTCGCGTCCCGGCTTGATCTTGATCTTGACGCGGCGATAACCTTTTTCCAGATACGACTCGACGGTCCGCACCAACGCTGCCGCCGATTCCTGGATCCCGATCGAAACCCCCACCTCGACCTTTTCCCGCGTGCCCCCAAACATTTCCTTCAGCGATTTGCCGTCATGCTTCCCCAGCAAATCCCACAATGCCATTTCCACGCCCGCCTTGGCAAGATGATGGCCGCGAATACCTTCCACGCGTTTCTGAAAACCTTGGGCATCTGCCACGTGTTTTCCAAGGATCAGAGGCGCAATAAAATCCTTGAGAATATGCCAGGCCGTGCCGGCGGTTTCGTAGTTGTAGCCCGGGTCGCGGGTCGCGACACATTCACCGTACCCCGTCAACCCATCTGCTTGCAGCGTAATGAGCACACACTGACGGTCCGTCTCGCGCCCGAAGGATGTTTCGAACGGAGCAACGAGAGGCATGGAAACATGATGGAGTGTTATGGATTCGATTTTCATGGCTTTCTGTATGAATGATCACTCTAAGCAGGCAAGGGATTGCATCGTCTGTTCGATCACTTCCATATCCGCTGAGGGCACCTCACGCAAGCGCGTCCAATTGGCGCAGAGCATCTTCTTAAGTCCCTTGCCCTCGTTTTGAGCCGCTATGGTCAGATCATAGGCTTTCTGCCAGTCGCCTGTCCGGGCATAGGCTTCAATGAAAGGAATGTATTCAGCGCCATAGTCGGGCAAGAACCCCTTTTGTTGTGTCTGTTTATACAAAGCAATGACTGTATCCCAATCTTCCATCTGGCGCGCAAGATCAGCCTTCTCGAAGAAGTAACACCACGTCCGCTCAGGCTCAGGGCCGAAAATATCCGGGTCAGGAGGCGCAGCGTTCGGATCGGGAATGATGCGGGAAAGATTGGAAATGGGAATGAGGATATCCTGCCCCTCGGTATAAAGAGGGTCGTTTGCGTATACGGTATCCAGAACGCGCACACAGGCCCCGCTGCTCGGATGCAAGACGGAGATCCCCTCTGAGGTATTCCCTCGAAATTCGAGAGAGCGAAGCTCATACTTGATCTTATCGCCCGGTTCAAAGTCAAAATGAAACCTGCGAATAAAGTACCAGTAGGGCAGCGTACCATCTTCAGTTTGATAATGATATAAGACGTTCAGCGCAAAGCCCGCATCCGAAAAATGCGTGACACTCGGTGAGGGTTGTTCGAAACTAAAAAGGGCAGTGCCCGATTGCATTGCGGGGACACGCCAGTAAAGCTGCCAATAATAGTCAAGCTGGGTGCGCCAATCACGACGATAGATATTGACAACCCATACCTGTGCAGCGATCGAAAAAACCAAAAGGAAACTAAGAACAAACTTTTGCCCGGCAGGGCGAACGAACCAAAGCAGAAGTGCCAGAGCCATTAGACAGGCGCCGAACATGGGAGCCAGCGCAAAACGATCGTTCCAGCCACCCGTGCTGACATCTTTGCCAATCACCCAGATGGGAACAGCCGCTAGGGCGAATGACCCCAGTCCAACGAGGAAAATCGAAGCCGGTGATGAATTGCCAGGCACTTCTTTTTCATGGGTATCGTGAAAGAACGCAAAAGCAATTGTGAGCGCAATGCCCAGCCCGAATGCCAACCAGGCCACTCTGCTCTGAAACGTAAAGCCATCGGAATTGACAATGCCATTGACCCAGACCTGTAACGTCGAATAGATCAGATCCAGCAACGCCCGGCTGAACAAATTCAATACAGACCCATCGAAAGACTCCTGAAATTCACCCAGTGTTTCATCGATGTTCCCAATCCGACTCATTGTTTGAAAAATAGTCGGGAAATAGACAAGACGGCACCAGAAATAGAATATCGTGATCAGAAGATATGGCAGATAATTGATGGCAACCCGGCGTAACAAACGCCAACCCTTTTGATCCTCGTCTGCCATTAGCAGCCAAAGCAGAATCGGGCGCATCAATTCGAGCCCGGCAAAATATTCGGTCGTAAAAAGATGCATAAAGGTCGCGAGCCAGGAAAGAGGAAAAAACAGGCGCGCCCATTTCGGTCGTTTCACGGCAAGCGCCATAAGATAGACAGAAAGAGCAAAAAGTGCAAACGTCATGATATGGCGCGCTTTGGTGGCAGACTGGGACTGCTGAAGAAAACCCGGATACACCAGCAGCAATGCACCAAACCAAAGGAAGTGGTTCTTATAGCGCGGCCAGATCAAACCCAGGGCATAAACTAAAAATAAAGTCCCGGCCCACCGAACGATCAGGGTAGCGATATGCCAGCCGATCGGATTTGAACCAACGAGAAAGTGGATCAATTGATAGGTCCAGGGAAATGGACGGTCCTGGGCATAGAAGTCGAACTGCAGAGCAGGATTGAGCTTCGTAAACATGACGATTTCCCAATCAGCCCAGTAATAGCCCATGGAAGTCAATGCATACTTATATGTAACAAAGCCTATCAACAACAAGGCCACTGGATAGAACCAGGGCTTTTCAGAAATCTTCTTTAGTTGGCCGATATTCATCATTCGACGTTCGCTTCTCCTTCACCTTCACCAAGCCGCAAACTCCGTAAAGCGTCGTCCACGCTCGCAGAGGCATCGCGGCGCATCCCGGCTGCGGGCGTCCCGCAATACGGGCAGATATTCCACGGCAGTTCCATGAGCCGGTTACAGCTTTCACAGGTTTTCTTGAGCTTGGTATGACAGTTTGGGCAAACCTGCCAGTCATCCTTGATATGGCGCTCACAACCCGGACAAAGCGGCAGGTCTTCAAGAGCCTGGAGCAGGGCTTCTTCTTCCAGCGTCCGTTGGTATTCCTCTTCCAGCGTGCGCGGCGGGCGGAGGATCAGATACACCAAAACGCCCGGCAAATTTAGCACAGCCACGAGTAATGTCGCCAGCGTTTGCACCAGCGGATCGCGTGCGCGTGTCCGGACATCGCGGTACGTCCAGATCACAAGCGAGATCCATAGCGCAGCCAGGAAAGCAGCCGCGAAGCCGGTCAGAACCAGAATGAGATTGCTGATAAACGTGGGATCGAATGTCATGAGAGCCTCATTGGATGTTATTTTATCACTAGGACCGCTTCGTCACGCCAGGGCATGATCCTCGACTTGTCTCATGGTGTCGCGTGATGGAAATCCCATTGCCCCGCATCCTGATCCACGTAGGAGGCTGAACCAAGCACTTGATAGAATGTGATCCCCGGGCGAAGATAGATCGGCGCTCCGCCGGGGGTCACGAGTAAGAGCGGTTGATCTGTATTGGTCCGGATCCAGCGTGCCACCATTCCCACCCCATCGCGGAAGACATACGCCTCCCCGGATCCCGTCAAGTCGATCTGATAGACTTCGTCTTCCTCATCGAATGTATTCGAGAATGTATGATGAGCCATCAGGTAGACAATATTCGCGGCATGGACATGTCCGCCAGTAACTCGATCCACCAACGGATCATATTTTTCCTCTTTGCCATCATGAATATCACCGCGCTCCTGAAAGCGGTAATATTCTCTTGTTCCAGAATCATAGAGCCAGTAATTGTATGAGTATTCCGAATAATATGTAAACATCTGCAAACCAAGCAGATCGGGGGGCGGTACCTCTTCGTTGAAAAATCCCAGGCGGATACCCTGTCGGTGGTTCTCCAGCCCATTCTCGCTCACACAATCCTTCCACTCGATCGTATTGAAGTAAGAGTTGTTATACACTTCTATTTTGCGCTCATCCATCAAGTGAAATGGAGGACACTTCCCAAACCCGGGGACGACCAGAAAAGGAGCGATGTCACTTGATTGTAAATAGCCTTCGACGCGCGGATCGGCAAACTTGAACACGAGATAGGCATGGTACATGCGCTGGATATTTTCGTCGAAGTAGCGCCCCGAACGGACAGGGCCCACCCACTCGGAGTCATTGCTATAAAACACGGCGATGAACCGCGTCAATCCACCTTCGATGTAATACTCGAAGATATTATCCGCCAGTGTCAACCCGGATTGTGGACGAATATAACGCGGATAGTTAGCGACCTTGATGGCAAGAGGACGCCGGTCCATCAACGCGGGATCAGTGGGAGGCAGCCCCGTCAGCGGATTCAGTTCGACAGATAAAACAAATTCAGGAACGCTTACTCCCGCAGGAAGCCATTCAGGTTGAACGACGATCGGAACCGGTGTCGGTGGCAGAGGAGTGACAGTAGGGAGATCCACAGGTGTTGGTGCCGCGCCGGCATAGGCGGTGTCTGCAGCATTTTCTGTGAGGGGTTGAAAAGGTGTCGGGGTGGGGATTCCACTCGCAGACGCGTTATCAGGGGCATGGGCAAGAGGATTACTTGATGGACTTTCACAGGCAGAAATCAAAAGAAAGAACACGAGCAGCAGGGTGCAACGATGAAGGCGCATAAGTGCAATTCTACAATAAACAGGGTAGACTGCAAATCCCGCTCGCTTCCCTGGCGTTTAATAAAGAGGCGAGCGGAACAAACCTGATAAAATTACGGTTGCATGTTCATTCTCATAACAGTCGCAATTCTGTTTATCACTGCGCTTGCATTGCTTGTTTTGCAGTCTGCAGTACCCAGATTCCGATATAACTGGTTGATCGCGACAGGCGGCGCATTGCTGGCATGGATCAGCGTCTTTGCGTGGCAGGTACCATTATTGCAACAATTGCCAAATACTCTGCAATTTCCTCCCTGGCAGCCTGCTTTGCTCTTTTCCCAATCCCTGGCATTTGTCGGCGATCCAATCGCCTGGGCATTTGCAATCAGTCTTACCACCCTCTGTCTGGCGATCATACTCACAGCCGTTGTACGCAGCAACTTTCCCAGGGCAATGAACTGGATGAGCACCCTGATCCTAACATCCCTGGGTGTGCTGGCTGTGGTTGCCGACAATCCACTGACACTGGTGTTAATTTGGGCGGCCATTGATCTGTCTGAGTTGGTCGCGCAAATGCGCATCATGGAAGACCCGAAGTTGAACGAACGCGCGGTGATGGCTTTTGCCTCGCGCTCGGCAGGTACTCTGATTTTGCTATGGGCAGGCATGGTCAGCGTGGCAAATGGTCAGGCACTGAATTTTCAGTCTGCTCTTCCGCAGGTGGGGTTGTATCTCATATTGGCAGCAGGTTTGAGACTCGGCGTGCTGCCGCTTCATCTTCCCTATCCGAGCGAATCATCCCTGCGCCGCGGCTTTGGGATCGGGCTGAGAATGATCTCGGTTGCTTCCAGCCTGATCCTGCTCGCGCGTATTCCATCGGACAGTCTTGGCTCACCGCTTGTCCCCTATCTGCTGATCCTCACATCGCTTGCCGGAGCATACGGAGGCTGGATGTGGCTGCGCGCGCCCGATGAACCGACTGGCCGGCCCTTCTGGGTCATTGGAATGAGTTCGCTGGCAGTGGCTGCGGCGCTGCGCGCCAACCCGATTGGCGCAGCGGCCTGGGGCTGTGCCATTGTGCTTTCGGGCGGTGCATTATTCCTATCGTCTGAGCAAAACAAATGGCTCGTGCGCGCCCTGTTTATCGGCGCGTGGGGGATCTCCTCCCTGCCTTTCTCTCTCACGGCGACGGGCTGGAATAGCGGAGCAACAGGTTCCTGGCTTACCTGGCTGGCATGGCCATTTTTGATTGCGGCGCATGCCATGCTCATCGCAGGCTTTCTTCGTCACAGTCAGCGCACAACCACGCGCGTCAGCAATGAAGATCAACCCATCTGGGCAAAGAATGTTTATCCCATCGGCATTTCCCTGTTACTGCTGATGACCGTCCTGCTCGGTTTGTTCGGATGGAACGGGTCTCTACAGCTTGGCAACCTGTTCGTGGGGTTGCCCGTTGCTCTCCTGGCCTTTGGCTTGTTCTCGCTAACCCCGCGTTTGCGCATCCTCAACCCCGTCCGTGCCCACTGGGTACGTCCTGCCAATGCTTCCTGGCTCGACTGGGGCTATCAGGTCATGTGGAGTCTGTACCGCCAATTCAGACGGGTGAGCGAGGGGATCTCAAATGTGCTCGAAGGCGAAGGCGGGATTATGTGGACGCTGCTGTTCCTGGTCCTTTTCATCGCATTCTTCACACAAAGGAATCCCTGATTCATGGCAGTCATCTTTGCATGGATTGCTGTTGGCGCGATCGTCGTCACCTCGGTGGGTTTACTGCTCACACGCGACTGGCGCTGGAGCATCAGCCTTCTCGCCGTTCAATATCTTGCCATGTTCGTGCTCGTCCTTCAACATTGGCCGCTGGGAATGGCTTCTGTCAAAGTAGTGGCCGGCTGGATGTCTGCCGCCATTCTCGGCATGACGCGTTCGGGCTTGTCAACGGAAGAGTTCACAGAGGAGGATACCTGGCCGCGCGGGCGTCCTTTCCGCTTATTCGCCGCAGGGATTGTATCTCTGATCGTTGTGGTTGCAACGCCTGGCGTGGATACCATCATGGCGGATGCAGGGTTTGCAATAACAAGCGGCAGTCTATTCCTGATCGGGATGGGATTGCTTCAACTGGGCATGACGGCACATATCCTGCGGGTGACCATCGGATTGATGGTCATTCTTTCAGGGTTTGAAATTTTGTATTCTGCAGTGGAAGGTTCGGTACTGGTTGCCGCCCTGCTGGCTGTTATCAATCTTGGGCTCGCATTGGTCGGCTCCTACTTGTTGATCGCATCGAATTCACAGGAGATCGAATCGACATGAACGCGCCGACCCTCTGGATCATTGTCCCTATTTTTTTGGGTATGTTGCTGCTCTTCATCACCAACCAGCGCGTCTTGAGTGTGCTGGGTAGTTCCGCCGCGTTGACTCTGGCGCTCGCCGCGCAACTCATCCCCATCGAACTCGCCCTGAAACTGGGTCCCTTTTCTGTAAAGATTGATTCATCGCTGACAATCCTGGGGCGTGCCCTCACAATCCAATCGTCAGAGGGACCCCTGCTGGCACTGATCTATGGCGCCGCAGCGCTCTGGTTCTTTGGCGCTGAAGCGTCAAAAACAGCACCGCGTCTCGTGCCGTTGGGTTTCATGATCATCGCGTTGATGGTTGCCTCCATCGCCGTGGAACCATTTCTGTACGCGGCGCTTTTTATTGAAATGGCCATCCTGCTTGCCATCCCGATGCTCACCCCGATCAACAAGCCGCCCGGCAGAGGCATCGTGCGCTTTCTGATCTACCAGACACTGGCAATGCCATTCATACTACTGGCAGGCTGGATGCTGGCAGGTGTGGAAGCCAGCCCCGGTGACCTGGCTTTGGCTGCCCAATCTTCCGCAGTGCTGGCATTAGGCTTCGCGTTTTTGCTGGCAATCTTTCCACTCTATAGTTGGATCCCCCTGTTGCTGGAGGATATATCTCCCTATCTTGTTGGTTTTCTCTTGTGGAT
>DASTJG010000621.1:0-6515 GCA_035716785.1 Anaerolineales bacterium | reverse complement strand
CAAACCCATCAGGAATGCCAGCAGTAGGCCCAAGGCGGTTACATGCAGGTTGGGGTGCAGGAGCAATGCCAGCACAATCGAGCCGGCAATTGCGGAGACCCAATAGAACCAGGAAACTCGTTCGCGCAACAGAAAAATGGCCAAGATAATGATCATCACTGGCAGTAGCCAAAAGACGGCTAAGATATCCCGCGCTGACATATATTTTGTAGCCATGACGTACGAGACCGGCATGATCAGCATCATGACAGATCTGGATAGTTGTAGCCCGAGCTGCTTGGTCTTTATCAACTTTATTCCCTGACGAGGGCTAAACACCAAGAGCATGAACAAAAGGTGAGTGGCGTAGCGAAACCAAACGATCTGGTAAATCGAATATCGGCCAGGAATATGCTGAACCAACACCTCCAGAAATCCCCAAAGAAAGCTCACGCCACAGATCAGGATGATGCCAAGAGTTTTGGGATTCAGGTTTGTTATTTTTGAAGTGATCGCTACCATTTTGATTCCTTACTCGGAGTTGATCTCTCCCAGTTTGCTTTTCAGCATAGCGGCAAGTTCATCCTCTGAGAGGGCATCCAATGATGTTGTGTCAAGGGCCGAAGCAACCGGTGCCTGTTTTTTCTGCATCGCCATATCAGCGGTATGTATGTTTTTATCCATAATCGACATCTCACTGGCTAAATAATCAACAAGCGCATTGATCGTCGGACATTCAAACAACAATGTAGCTGGAAGTGTCTTGCCGGCCGACTGCCCAAGTTTGTTGCGCAATTCGACCGCCATCAGGGAATCGAGTCCCATCGTCTGCAAAGGTTCGTCTGCATCCATGCCGGAAAGATTGTCCGTCGCCAGGACTTGAGCCGCCTTCTGGCGGACGTGTGCCAGAAGGAGAGCCTTTCGTTTGTTGGGCACAGTTTCGGCAAGCTGTTGTGCCAGGCTGGTTTCTGCCGTCTCTTTCGGCGCGCTCTGAGAGCGGATCGTTCGAGCAATCTCTTTCAAGACCGCGGGTTCTTCACCTGCCGGGTAGGATGGCAGAAACTGATTCCAGTTGACCGGCAATACTGCGAGTTGCGCGATGTGTGATTGTAGGGCAACACCCAAAGCTTCCAGGGCCACTTGTGGATTCAACATGGCAACTCCCCGCGCCCTGTCAAGATGACGGTTCGCCGCCATGCCAACTTCCGCCCAGGCTCCCCAGTTAATACTGATTGCAGGCAATCCCTGCGAATGACGAAATGCTGCTAGTCCATCCATAAATGCATTAGCTGTCGCGTAGTTACTCTGCCCGGCCGAACCAAGAAGCGCTGCGCCGGAAGAGAACATAACCAGGAAATCTAGCGATAGGTCGCGGGTCAACAAATGTAGATTCCAGGCGCCCAGTACCTTGGGAGCCATCACTTTAGCAAAACGTGACCAACTCTGCTGCAGAAGTACACCATCATCCAATATTCCAGCCATATGGATAACGCCTCGTAGTGGAGGCATGATTCTTTGAATCTGATCCAGGACCCTTACCGCATCGTCCCAAACCGATATATCTCCCGTGGCGACTAAAACATCTACACCCGAAAGTTTCATTCGATCCAATGCCGCTTGTGCTTCTTCCGATGGATGGTTGCGGCTCATCAGGATCAGGTGCCGCGCCCCATGTGTCGACATCCATTCTGCAACCAGAAGACCGAGTCCGCGTAAGCCGCCTGTGATCAAATAAGATGTGTCATGTCGAAAGATTGGGGGCGGTGTCTCTGCCAGACTGGCTTTTACCAAGCGTCGGACATAACGCAAATCGCGAATCGCGACTTCATCTTCATGCCTATCATTTTGCAAAATCTCAAATCGTAAACGATCGACTCCATCCATGACCGGTTGGGGTGGCAGATCAATGCAGACACATTGCAATTCCGGATAGTCAAGTGCAATCGTCCTCTTCAGACCGAGTATGGCTGTCTGACCTGCTTCCTGTAGGAATTCATCATCGCCCACGGCTTGTGCATCCTGTGTAACAACCCATAAGCCGGGCAGAGGGGAAGCTCCCTTGTTCACCAATGCCTGAACCAGATACAGGAAACCACCCGTAATTCGCTTTTGAACATCCATTAATGACTCGGATGGGGTTGCTTCCGTTAGCTTATTATCCAGAGACCACATGTAAACAATGCCATCATAATTTTGCCTCTGCAACAAGCGGACAAAATCTGTGGGTTGGGTTGGGTCAATGTGTATTTGATTCGATTCAAGTTCGGCGTAGGTTTCATCTGGCGTTACCAACCAGCATTCGTGCTGCAGGAGTCGCAAGCTTCTTGCCAACTCTGTGCCCACTCCCTCTGCATCGGCAAATATCAACCATCTGCTTTTGGGCATTGTCTTTGCCTGGTCCGTACTTTCTTGCGGCATCCACTCAATCCTGTAAAGAAGATCGTGTACCAGATCTGCGCCTGGCTTGATCACTGCATCCGCTGAAGTTTGCTTCGACGCAAGTTCGTCGGTCCCAACGTTTTCATTCTGCGTGCTTGTAGCTTGATAACTTCGACGATTCGGATTCGTTCGGATCCAGTATCGTTCGCGCTGGAAGGGATAGGTGGGCAGCACAAGTTTTTGGCGCGCGTAATCATGATCGAAGCCTTTCCAATCGACTTCAACGCCCATTGTGTAGAGTTTGGCGAGGCTGTTGAGGAGAGTCTGCCAGTCCTCTTTTCCCTGGCGCAACGAAGGGAGCCATGTGCCAGTGCCTTCGGACAGGCATTGCTGTCCCATGCCGATGAGTGTCGGGTTGGGACCGATCTCTACAAACGTAGCGCAACCTGCTTGGTGTAAATTGACAACGGCATCTGCAAAACGCACGGGCTGCCGGATATGATCTCGCCAATAGCGCGGATCCGTGACTTGGTTCGGGGTTGCCAGGCTGCCGGTCACATTCGACATCAAACCAATGCGCGGCTCGGAATACTTAACCGTGGCTGCAACGTTTTCGAACTCATCCATTATCGATTCCATGAGCGGCGAGTGAAAGGCATGCGAAACGGTCAAACGGCGGGATTTGATTCCCTGCTGGGCGAGTGACTCCAGCACCATCGATAAGGCCTGGTCTGCGCCAGAGATGACTACATTGGATGGTCCATTGATCGCTGCAATGGAAAGCTGGTCTGTGAATGACGCAATTGCTTTTGAAACTGTCGCTTCATCGCTAAAGACTGCCGCCATCGCACCACCGGCAGGCAACCGCTGCATGAGGCGTGCTCGTTCTGCAATGAGTTTCAGCCCCTCTTCCAGCGTAAAGACTCCTGCAAGACAGGCAGCCACATATTCGCCAACACTGTGTCCCATCACCATCGCTGGTTGGACGCCCCAGGATTGCCATAATTCGGCAAGTGCATATTCGACTGCAAACAGGGCTGGCTGCGTATAAGCCGTTTCGTTGATCAGCGCAGCATCGGATTCGTTTTCAGCAAAGAGAACAGCCAGGAGCGGGCGCTCCAGATATGGACGCAGGAGTTGATCGCATTTGTCAAGTGTGAGGCGAAATGTCGGCTGGGTGTCATACAGCTGGCGTGCCATCCCCTGGTATTGTGCGCCCTGCCCGGTAAATAAAAATGCGATGCGCGGCCGCTGTGTTCCCTGGACTTTTCCACGAATCAAACGATCCGATTCTTCCCCGTTCACAAAAGCTGATAACCCGCGTTGGATTGCCTCTGAAGTGTTCGCTGTCAGCGCGAGACGATAATTGAAGTGCGAACGTCCCGCGTTCACGGTATGAGCAAGGTCTGCAATATTCAGAGATTGGTCTGCGAGGTGATCAGCATATCGTTTCGCCAGCTGCTGGAGGGCAGCTTCATTTCGGGCGGAAAGAGTGAACAGTTGCAGGGGTCGTTCTACCTCGGACTTCTTTTCCAATACCGGTGGCGGACTGGAAAGCACGAGATGGGCGTTGGTGCCGCTGAAGCCGAACGAGCTTAACCCGGCAAACTTTTCTCTCTCCGAATGCCAGGATGTGAGCTTTGTGGGGACGGTGACTGGCAGTTCAGCCCATGGAATATAAGGGTTGGGAGTCTGCAGATGCAGATGAGGAGGCACTTGTCCGTGTTGCAGCATGAGGACGATCTTCATTAAGCCTGCGATGCCCGCTGCCGATTCCAAATGCCCAAAATTCGTCTTGACAGAACCAATCATCAGCGGTTGCTGGCGCGCTTCTCCCAATACGGCGGACAGAGCCTGAACTTCGATCGGATCTCCCAGCGATGTCCCGGTCCCATGGGTTTCCACATAACTGACCTGTTGCGGGGGAATGCCTCCATTGGAAAGCGCGGCGCGAATGACAGCCTCCTGAGAGGGTCCATTGGGCGCGGTGAGTCCATTGCTGCGCCCATCCTGATTGATCGCCGAGCCGCGGATCAATGCGAGGATATTGTCGCCGTCTGCCAGCGCGTCGGAGAGACGCTTCAGGATGAGAATACCGCCGCCTTCGCCGCGCACAAAGCCATCTGCGCGCGCGTCGAATGTCTTGCAGCGCCCATCCGGGGAAAGCATGTGTGCTTTGGAAAGTGCAACCGTGACTTCAGGGGTTAGGATGAGGTTGACGCCACCCGCGAGCGCCAGCCTGCACTCTCCGTTGCGAAGGCTTTGCACAGCGAGGTGCGTTGCCACCAGGGATGATGAGCAGGCTGTATCCACAGGGAAGCTCGGTCCGCGCAGCCCCAAAATATAAGAAAGTCGTCCCGTTGCGATACTGTGTGCATTACCGGAGGCAAAGTAGGCATCAAGGTTCTCAACACCGTTGTCCATCTGCAGATGGAGATAATCACTGCCTGAGATCCCGATAAACACACCAGACTGGGAATCCATCAACCGATCCGGGGATTGGCCGGCTCGTTCGAGAGCCTCCCAACTCAATTCAAGCAACAGGCGCTGTTGCGGATCGAGTCCCGTCGCTTCGCGCGGGGCAATGCCGAAGAAATTCGCGTCAAAGCGATCCACATCCCTGAGGAATCCACCCCAACGCGTGGACATCTTGCCCGGCTTCTCGGGATCGGGATCGTAGTAGTCATCGATCTTCCAGCGTTCAGAGGGGACCTCTGAGATCGCGTCGACACCGTTTCGCAGTAATTCCCAGAATGCTTCGGGGCCGTCCGCTCCACCGGGGAAGCGGCAGCTCATCCCGATGATCGCGATGGGTTCAGACCGCTGATTTTCCAGGGCTTCGACGCGAGCTTGCAATTGAGCCGCGAGCAGCTTGACCCGTTCGGGGGGGAGATTGTTAATCCGTTCCAGAAATTCCTTCATTTGAGTTTCCTGATCCTATGTTTCAAAGAAGTCACTTACGGCTTATCCCTGTAAATTGGAAAGCATTTTTGTTACTTCTTCATCCGAAAGACTTTCAATATCTTTCAATAAATCGACGTCATCCGTTTGAATGGATTTCTTTTCTGTCTTTTTCGTATCAAGTTTCAAGATGTCGTGTGCCAGGAAATCTGCCAGCGCATTGATGGTGGGATAGTCGAACACGAGCGTTGCGGGCAGGCTTCGTTCCGGTTTGAGCGTATTGCTCAACAGGTTCCGCAATTCCACGGCGGTCAACGAATCCAATCCCAGCTCTTGCAGGGGCTGACGCGGATCCACGGTGTCTGAGGAGCTTAATCCCAGGACTTTCGTCACTTGTTCGGTGACGAAGGCGAGGAGTATCTCCAGCTTTTGATTGGAGGGAGCTTCCGCCAATCGCTGCATCAGGGCGGGTGATGATTTCTCTGGCTGGGTCGCGACCGGCAGGGTGGAGGTACGTTGCTCTGCCTCTCGCTCCATCCCGTAGAGCCAGGCTGGTTTGCTGCCATTGGCATACGTGTTTAGGAAGGTATGCCAGTGAATGGGCGTAACAATCACCTGGGCAACATCCTGATCGATCATGCTGTCCAGGATTTGCAATCCTTGTTCCGGGAAGATGGTGCCCACGCCTTGTTGTTTCATACGCTCGCCGACGTTCTTTTCTGCTGCGATACCAACCTCGGACCAAATTCCCCAGTTGAGGCTGAGAGCAGGCAGACCCTGCGCCCGTCGATAGTGAGCCAGCATATCCAGGAAGGTGTTCGCCGCCGCATGATTGGCTTGACCCGCCGAACCAAAGATCGCGGCGGTCGAGGAAAACAAGACCATAAAATCTAGTGGCATGTCTTTGGTCAGGCTATGCAAATGCCAGGCGCCGTCCACCTTTGGGGACAAGACTCTCGCAAACTTATCCCAATTTTGTTGAAGGAGCACACCGTCATCGAGCACACCTGCCGAATGGATAATTCCACGCAGTGGCGGCATGTTCTCTTCGATTTGCTGGAGAACACGCTGCACATCACTCAACTTCGACACATTGCCGTACTGGATCACAACCTGTGCTCCAGCTTCTTCCATCCATGCAATGATTTGTTGAGCAGATTCGGAAGCATTCCGTCGTCCCATCAGGACCAGATGTCGCGCGCCGCGCTTCACCAGGTGTCTGGCTGTCAGGAGACCCAGACCGGTCAAGCCGCCTG
>DASTJG010000620.1:0-12035 GCA_035716785.1 Anaerolineales bacterium | reverse complement strand
TTCTTCCAGTTCCGCGATGGCACGCACGGACTGGTCATCGCGGATGTGAGCGGACATGGCGTCTCGGCGGGCATGCTGATGAGCAGCCTGCAAATGGCCATTCGGACCATGGCACCTGAGACCGATTCTCCTGCGGAAGTGCTGGAGCGCATCAACCGCTTTTATATCCACAACATTCACTTCACCACGTTCGTGACGGTTTTCCTGGCATGCTTCGACCCCAACACGCTGACACTCAGCTATGTCAATGCCGGGCATAACCCGCCGGCCGTCCGCCGCAGGAGCGATGGAGCGATCACCTGGCTGAAGCCAACCGCGCCGGCGATCGGCCTGGCGGAGGAATTCCATCCCAGTATGGAATCCATCTCGTTTGCCCAGGGCGATTCCCTGTTGCTCTACACAGACGGAGTGACCGAGGTCGTGAACATCAGTAACGAGGAGTTTGGACAGGAGCGTTTGGGGGAATTAGTACAGCAATACGCCGATCGACCTGCTCCTGATCTTCTTCAGGCAGTCCGCCGGGCATTGAGCCTTTTCGGTGGAAATCGGCCGCTCGTCGATGATGTGACGATGGTCGCGCTGAAAGTTTCGGGATAGCTCAAGAGTTTGAGACGATAATGAGGACACGGAAATCCCGTGTCCTCATTGTTTAATGCAATGTTTCTACTGTATGCTATTTGCTCATCGCAACGCGGTTCCGCCCTTTGTGTTTCGCGATGTACATGGCTTGATCTGCACGTGCGATCAGTGTTTCCAGACGGAGGGTGTTTTCATCTTTTGCGGCAACACCAATGCTGACCGTTACATTAATCTCATTGGGCACGACCACGAAAGGCCTTGCGGCAATCGAGGCGCGTAACCGTTCAGCCACTTGCATGGCTACTTTTCTGTCGGTTTCGGGGAGGAGGAGGATCAACTCTTCGCCGCCATAGCGGCCGACCAGATCGACCTCGCGAACGGAAGACTTGCAGCGGTTTGCAAACTCTCTCAATACCTGATCCCCTACCGGATGACCGTAGACATCATTGACCTGTTTAAAATGATCGAGGTCGAGCATCATGCAGCAGAATCCACGGTTCAGCCGACGCGCCCGGGCAAACTCCACCCTTCCCAATTCAAAGAGACTGCGGCGGTTATGCAAACCCGTTAGTGAATCCGTTAATGCCAGGCTTTGAACTTCCTGGAAGAGCCGGGCACGTTCCAGCGAAACCCCGATCTGCTTCGCAAAGATGGACATGATCGGGAGGTCTGCTGTTGTGAGTCCATTTCCCCATATCCATAAAATGCCCAGTAGGTTTTCCTCGAATGTCAACGACAGGCATAATGGCTCTGTTTCAGGTCCGATCCCGATCTCCCGTAGGATCCTCGACAGATCTTCCGCGGAGATGGGGGCAAGTAAATTGTGAATTCCCTCTATGGGATGGAGTATCTCGATCGGTCGAAAAAGATTCCCTGGCTGTAATTTGTCATAAGAAAATGTATGATTGATAAATGGAAACCCGAGCTTGTTTTCTATGATTTCAAGAAACGTTGGACCAATGGATGTGTACTTGACAATAAATAAGCCTTTCTCCTTGTCGTATGCGGCCATAATGCAGGTTAAATCGATCTTGCTGAGTTCCATACCCAGATTTTGGATAATGTCATCAATGCTAAACGCTTTTTCGATGTGTGTGGTGATCTGAGCAAGTGCATAGATCAAGTCGTTGGAATGGGCAAGTTGGTTCAGCCACTTCCGCTCTGCCGCTGCCTTACGGATTTGTTCCAGGGCGATGGCGATTTGTCCTGCCAGCGTGATGAGAAGGCGTTCATCATCCTCTGTGAATGCATCCCGTTTGGTACTTTCAGCATTGATCACACCCAATATGTGTTCCCTGAATTTGATCGCCACACAGAGCTCAGAAATGGTCCGATCATCTACCTCCAGGTATTCCTTTGTGCGACGCACATTTCCAAGTCGTTGAGCCTTGCCCGCCTTTGCAACTTGCCCTGTAATTCCCACCCCAACAGGCACATCCATCATGTGTAATTCTTCAGAAGAAAAAAACCGGTAGGAAGAATGGGCACGCAAAATCCCGGCCGGTTCGTCCAACAGTAAAATGCCAAAATTATCCGGGAATAAATTTTGACCGATAATATCGGTGACACGATTGATCAATTCATCTTCACTATCCACCTCGATTGAAATTAATGCAATATCGTGCAGCGCAGTCAGTTGTTTGACCTGTTTGCGTTCCTCTTCCAGCAACAGTGATTTTGATAAAACCTGGGCAATTTGTTCAGCTGCAATCTGAGCTCGGCTGATCTCGTTCTCAGGAAAATCCCGGCTCTTGTTATATCCCAAAAGCAGGGTGCCCAATTTACGGTTGTGTCCGATGAGCGGAAGTCCCAGCATCGAACGGCTGGGGTAGATGGCTGCTACACCTGGACTGATATGTGGAGAGTTTTCGACATCTGTGACAGCAATTGGATAACCGGCTTCCATAACAGCAACGCTCAAAGTTTGTTCATCATCTTGAAATTGCATGTACGGAAAGATATCACTCATTGAACCATAGGCTGCTATCGGAAGAGGAATATCTTTTGTCTCGTCCCAGAGAGAAAAAAAACAATCGTCTGCCTTGAAGAGTTTGCTAATTCGCTCAACAAGAATTTTGAAAGTTGAATCGAGGTTGTCTGCTTCGAGAGCCATCCCGGTGATCTCATTCAGTAATTCCAGAAAATCAGTATGAGACCGGCGGTCTTGTTCGTATTGTTCCAGTCGACGGATGGCATTGCTGCGTTCCTCGATTACAGTTTTGAGGTTTCCAACTACACGAGCAGTGAATATCAAAACAAAAAAATCAACGAGGTCACTGGGATTTAGAAGTACTTTGTAGAGAGAGTTTCCTTGCAGTACCTGCTGGACAATGTTGTTTAGAATAGACAAGACAGCTAAGACTATGCCGCCTCTAAAACCAAAATACCAGCTGGCCTGGATCACAGGTATGATGGCCAGCGCTCCGATCACCACGCCAACAGAACTGCGCAACAGCGAGAAAAGCACCACATAGAACGTATATGTGGCGATGACAATAATATAAGGGGACCTTTTGTTTTGCAGGAATGCGCGTCTTTGCATTTGTTTGTTACTGCTTGTAGATCGGCTACCGTGTAAATGGACCAATTAAAATATTTTATCCTCCTGGAAAACCCCAACAAATTACAGATTTGAAACGTTCCCCTTCACAGTACTGATAATCACAATACACATAATCCCCCATGCCTATTGTTGTACTATTTTATTGTCAAACGAGAGGCAACCTTATGGTTTCACTTGATTCGGGTCCATGATGTATTGCCACCAGTTGTTGAAGATCCCATTCCTGCGCCCGGGGACTTTTGGGATATGTCTGAACCACCATTTATGATGTTCACGGATATCGCCATAGCCCCACTCCGCAGCTGTGACCGTGCGGACTGTCCCCTTGAAATTGGGAAAGTTGTGCAACCAGTCATCGCATTCACTTGGCACAGGGATTGGGTTGTTCCAATCGTAATCATTCTGGCTGTTGGGAGCAAAATGGATATTGCCCACCGCGGCCCTGCCCGGTGCTGTCTTCTGGTAACGAACGAAGCGCCGCCATAAATTCTCTTCGCCGGTTAAGTTTTCGAACGTTTTCTCCAGGATCGATTCGGCGCGATGCCCCATGTTTTCGAGCATTTCACCCACGCCGCGTTCATAGGAGAATCCCATGATCACGAATCGTCGTCCGGCTGCCTCTGTATTTTTGAGCGGGGGAGCGTTGCACCAGAAGGCGCCGGGCCCGCCCATGATCGATTCATAAAAGCCTGCATGCGGAAAATTAAAGATCCAGACTTCATCGATCTCATGGCTGGCGACCAGTTGCAGGAGGTTGAAGCGTTCGATGATCGCATGATAATTTGCTTCCTGCGGCATGTACGGAGGCGTGAGGCCGCGCACTACATTGAGATATGTCTGTGCGTCGTATTGATAACCATCCACCTTTGCCGGAAAGCCATCAACGTCGATACGCTGGATGATCTGATAGCGTGAAACTCCACCACTGATCTGCAGGATGTCGCTCATGAAGCCGGTCGCCAGATCTTCCACGCGATTCCAGTTCATGAACTGTGAGAGTTTTTTGCCGGTCCTGGGGTCCACAACCGGGTCATAGACGATCACGAGGGTCCTGAGGCTCGTCACCCGCAGAGTCTCCTCCAAAGGATCGGGCACAGGCACCGATTGACTGGCGGGAGGAACAGGTTTTCGTTTGGGGAAAAACGAATTAAAGAAGCTCATATCTGATTTTTGAAAAAAGAAGAGAAAGACTTAGTGTCTTCGCGGTTAGACGTTACGGCAGGTTGGTCGCGAAATAGACCTGATCGCCGATTGCCAGGTAGAGCACATAATTGGGACTGACCGCCAGCGCGCCCACCGATCCACTTTGGAATGGATTCGCTTCACCTGTGTAGCTCTTGATCTGGTTCTGTAATTCAAACGAACGCGGTGAGAAACGAAAGACGCTTTGATCTTCAGAACTTAGCACAAGGAGCACAGCATTAGGCTGATTGGTGATTGTCATCTGGGTGAAGTTCGCCTGTCCAAAGATATCGATATCGCGATGGGCAGGATAGTTGTCGAGGCGCGGTGCCGGGTCCTGGCAACGCGTGGGCACTTCGGCGATGCGGCTGAACGTACAGGTGGAAAGATGTCCATCGGCGTGCAGCAAATACAGATCGTCGCTGCTGACCGCCATGTCAATGGCGCTGTCGATCGTGTTGGGGATCTCGTTCCCGAAATAAAAATATGGCGTGTCGACGAAGGTGCTGTCCTTGCCGCGGAAGACCCATACCGCGCGTGATACGGCGTCGAGGACGTATAAGTTGCCGCTGTCCATGGCAAAGGAGGTCACGCGTCCCCAGTTCATGTTGGGAAGATCCGGAAGTGGAATGGCCTGTGGTACCTGGTTCGGCGCACAATACAATAACCTGCCATTTGCATCGATACCCAGTGCAGTTGCATTGACGGCGTTCACCTTGGGCAGCGCGAGGACATCCACCAACGTGCCCACTTCATACCCGCCGTACGTGCCGGGCTGACAATGGAAGGCATTATCCAAATTAAGACTGCGACCCGTGAAGGAGGCATGCAGGATTTTTCCCCCTTCCGCTTCGAGCATGTACAGGTCGCTTTCACTCGCTGCCATGCGGCTGATCTGAGTTGACCGGCCGAGCCCGTTCGGAAACGCCGGCACAAACTCGAGCCGGATCACGCCCATCAGGTTATCGAGTTTCGATTGCGCCTCCGAGCGCAACACTTTTACTTCGTCGGTCTCGCGGTAATTGCCGGCCTCATCGAGATATCTCAATACTTCCTGCCACTGATCGCGCTGGCGGGCCGGGTCGGTTTCACTCGCCGCGCGGGCCCGCTCGGTGACAGCACTTTGATACAGCTGACGGTATCGTTCACTTAAACCATACGCGTCGTAAATGAACCATGAAATCACCGACACCATCGCCGGAATAAAGATTGCAATAAACACAAGCATGTAGGTTGGAATGACAAACGGCTTGTTCGATTCTGGACCAGGCAGCAAACGTGGGACGAACTTTTGCAAAAAGGCACGGAAACCTTCGTTCAGACGCCGCCCGATCTTGATTCCGCCCACGGCAACCTTCGCTGCCTGACGAGTCGCTTTGGCGCCCGTATCAGGTTTGAAGAGTACCAGTCTTCGCCTCCGCCGGGGAGAAGGCGGGATCTCCTCTTCTTCCGCGGGCACGGCCGCCGTATTTTCGACTTCCAAATCTCCTCCCACTGAAGGTTCCGGTTCAATCGGCCTTGCGCGTGGGATGGATGCAGGGAAGCCGCCTGCCCCGTTGGGTTTCTCCTCCTGTTTTGGGAGTGGAATTGCGCCTTCAGGCTGTGGCGGGATCGCGTATGCGGACGGCTGCACAATATGCGCCGCGAAATCTGCGAGGCGGTCAAGCTGTTCTTCTGTGATGGGAGTCCCCTCAGTGGTGGTTGCCTTTCCAGTCTCTTCAGTTTTTTGCGGCTCCGCCACCTCTTCCACTACAGGGGCAATAGGAGCAACAACCGCCTGGAGTGGGCGCGAGGGAACGTCTGGCCGTAAGAGTGTGATCAGTCCATGCCCGCTCTGTGCCTGGACCAGGACCGCGTTCAGGTCACCTTTGGCGAAGACCAGTTTGCGATAGCTCGCATCCAGGGATGCAAGCGGGCGCTCGTTCAACAGATCTGCTGCCCAGTCTCTCGGAAACGTCGCGCACAGCACAAGCTGGTCCTGTGGGCGTAAGTCCACCTGGGAGAGATAGACACTGGCGCTTTGGCCGGAGCCAAGTCCCTTGCCCGAAAGCGCCGGCTCATAGATGTGACGGGAGCCTCCGTCGGTGACCCAGACCGCGTGCGTGGGACCGCTCAACAGCAGGGTACATTGGTTCTCACGCAGGGCTGCCAGCACAAGCAGGCCCAGCACATGCTCTCCATGACTTGCCGTGGATAGATTCCGTGCAAGCAGCTTGGCGTTGATGTCATTGGCTGCCCCGCGCATTGCAGAGGTGAGCGAACCCGGCGACTGGTAGAACACGCTCGCAGCGTCATTGGTCAGTTGCATGACTTCGGCAGTCGTGAGCGAGATATTCCCTGAAGGCGCAAGATAGAGGATCAGGTTATTTTGCTCGCGTCCGCGCGCGGCCTTGCGTGGCGGCGTGATAGCCAGCAAGCCGGGCATGTCGGCCAACTCCTGTCCGTTGATTCTGCGAATGGGGAGAATGTTTAGATCGAGTGTAGTCACAGCGTAAGAATGAACGAAAGGTCCCCATCATTATACTGGTAAAATTTCGATGTGGGACCATACACCATGGAAGGATAAGAAATCATTCATGAAATTCATTTTGCATAAGGACTTTTCAGACCTTTCTGAGGCGGATTGGAACGCGCTCGTCGAGCAAAGCATTGCCAACACACCCTTTTCACACTATGAGTATCTGAGCGAGTGGTGGAAAACGTTGGGCGGTGGGGAATGGGAAAACGCCGAATTGGTTTTGATCTCTGCAACAGAAAATGACCGGCTGATTGGCATTGCTCCGCTGTTCATCGCCGAATACGACGGTCAACGCGCGCTGATGCTCATCGGCAGCATCGAGATCTCAGATTACCTGGATTTGATCGTCCGCGCCGACGATTTGCCGCGTTTCTTATCCGAGCTGCTGGATTTTCTCGCTTCTCACGCAGCCGACAAATGGTCTGCCCTCGATTGGTATAACCTCCCCGACGACTCGCCAACGCTCGCGGCCCTGAAAGCGGAATCTGAGAAACGCGGCTGGACGCATCACGAAGAGATTTACCGTCCCACACCGCGCATTCCTTTGAGTGGATCGTTCGAGGAATATCTGGCGCGCATCGACAAAAAGCAGCGCCACGAGATCCGCCGCAAAATGCGCCGCGCCGCGGAAAGCGAGAAGAATGTTCGCTTTTATGTTGTCGATGGGACAGCCGATATCAACGCTGAGATCAATGATTTTTTCGACTTAATGGCGCAGGATGCCAACAAGGAGCAATTCCTGCATCCGGCCATGCGCGAACAGATGACGGTCACGCTTCAGAACGCGCATGCGCGCGGCTACCTCTGGCTGGGATTCCTCGAAGTGGCCGGAACCAAGGCTGCAGCATCTCTCAATTTCGATTACGCAAACAAACTCTGGGGCTACAACTCCGGCGTGGGGCGCGAGCACATGGAACTCTCCCCGGGCTGGGTGCTGCTGGCGCATGTCATCCAATGGTGTTGCGACAACGGTCGCGCCGAATTCGATTTCATGCGCGGGGACGAAGAATACAAGTATCGCTTTGGCGGGGTGAACAAGTATGTGATGAGGGCGAAGGTTACAAAATAAATTTAACCGTGTCTGTGATAATATTCGCTTTGGAGGTGCCTGATGCGCGATTTAACGAATGAAATCCTCGAATTGATCCGCCGCACGTCGTCCAGCCTGCCAAAGGATGTGGAGGACCGCCTGCGGGCAGCTATTGAGAAGGAGGAGCCAGGCTCCGCGGCGCGCGGCGCGCTGGAGACGATCCTCAAGAACATCGAGCTTTCGCGTGCCAATTCCACGCCGATCTGCCAGGATACGGGCACGCCAATTTTCTATGTGCATTACCCCGAAGGGACGTCCACGCGCAGGCTGCGGGAGCAGATCCGCGATGCGCTGGTGGAAGCCACCAAACGGTCGTACATGCGCCCGAACGCTGTGGACGCGATCTACGACAAGAACTCAGGGAACAACCTGGGCGGAGATGACTTTCCCTCCATCCATTTCGAAGAAGTTGATGCCGACCAGCCTTTGGTCATCGAGTTAATGCTCAAGGGTGGAGGCTGCGAGAACGTCGGCGCGCAATATTCCCTGCCGAATAATAAACTGGGCGCAGGCCGTGACCTGGCGGGAGTCCGCAAGGTGGTGCTGGACGCCGTCCAAAAAGCGCAGGGACAGGGATGCGCGCCGGGCATTTTGGGTGTGTCCATTGGCGGTGACCGCGGTTCCTCCTATATCAAATCGAAGGAAGTGCTGTTCAGCAAGATGGGCACGCGCAACGAAGACCCGCAGATCGCTGAACTGGAGGAACGACTCACGAAAGAGGCGAACGAGCTGGGCATTGGTCCGATGGGCTTCGGCGGCCAGACGACGGTGCTGGATACGAAGATCACGGGGATGCATCGTCTGCCGGCGTCTTATTTTGTGTCGGTTTCCTACATGTGCTGGGCCTACCGCCGCCGCAGGATGATCGTGAAAGGCGATGAGGTTGAATACGATTAATGGGTAGGGGCGGGATCACCCCGCCCGTACGGGAGAGAACCATGCGTGAAATAACCATTCCAATCAGTGATGAAGCCATTCGCAGTTTGCATGCAGGCGAGCCTGTTGAATTGACCGGCATCATGCTGACGGGCCGTGACGCCGTCCACAAATGGATGGTCGAGACGTTCATCAAGAAAACGCGCCCGCCTCAGGGTAACGACCTGCAGGTATATGAAGAGATCAGGAAGTATTTGTATCAAGGCGTGTTGTATCATTGCGGACCGGTTGTCTCAGGAATTGAAACAAAGGAATACAAGTTTGTCGCGGCGGGGCCCACCACGTCCATCCGTGAGGAACCATATCAGGCCGATGTGATGAAACACTTCAACATCAAGGGCGTGATCGGCAAAGGCGGCATGGGTGCGAAAACTCTGCAAGGGTGTGCGGAAACTCCAGGTGTCTATTTCCATGCCATTGGAGGCGCAGCAGCCTTCCTCGCTCAGACCGTACAAAAGGTCCTGGGAGTCTACAAACTGGAAGAGTTCGGCGTCCCGGAAGCCATGTGGGTGATCGAAGTAAAGAATTTCCCGGTGGTGGTGACGATGGACTCACACGGCCAAAGCAAGCATTCCCTGCTCGATGAGAGTTCCCACAAAATATTGGATGACCTGCTGGCGAGACCCTATTAGGCAGTTTCGCAGCAATGATAAATGCAGGAGCGACGATTCAAATCGCTCCTGTTTCTTTTTGTTTGTTTCCCTTACAATTGTGCCCCACAACTAAGGATAATACTTGGACAACCTCCTTCATCTTTTTTTGATATTTCTGAAAGTAAATTTACTAAGCACCTCGGGACCCGCATCGGTTGGTCTGCTTTACCATGAGGTGGTTGGCAAATATATAACCGAGGGTCAATTCGTGCAGGCTGTGGGGTTTTCCTCCGTTCTGCCCGGCAGTGATGCGTTGCAGCTTGCCATGTATATTGGTTATGCCGTGGGCGGGATCCCGGGAGGGTTGATCGCGCTGCTTGCCTCGATCTTGCCGCCCACGGTCATTATCCTCGGTGTGACCGTGATCCTGCACCGCCTGCGCCGGGAGGCCTGGATCAGCAGTTTTATCGAAGGGCTGACACCGGCAATTTCCGTGCTGATGCTATTTACTGCCTGGAAGATCTTTCAAAAGGGCGGAGGGATGGGTTGGGAAGCCTGGGCGATCGGGCTGGTCAGCATGGCGGGCATGTTATCCAAAAAGGTGCCGGAACGGATAGTGATCGTTGTTGCGGGTTTGATCGGAGTCTTCTTCCTGTCATGAACAATCCAAAGCTTATGGTTTGGTTGAGGCTGCTCTGGATGTTCCTTAAAGTGAACATCCTTTCCCCTTCGGGGCCCGCCTCGATCGGACTGTTGTACAAAGAGGCCGTTACCAAATCTCTTATGACCGAGACCCAGTTTGTGGAAGCTGTGGGGTTTTCGAATGTCCTGCCCGGAAGTGAAGCCTTGAAGCTCGCCATGTTCGTTGGCTTTGCCGCGGGCGGCATTCCCGGTGTCCTGACGGCATTACTGGGTGCGATCCTTCCGCCGACCGTGATGATGCTGGTCGTATCTGCCGTCCTGCAGCGCTTCCAGCATTCAAATTGGATCGATGGATTTGTGGCGGGGATGAGTCCCGCGGTGGCGGCGTTGATCGTGGTGGTGGCCTGGGAGTTGTTCCGTGCCACTTCATCAAAGACTGTTGACCGGCGGGCGGTATTGATCGCAGCGTTGAGCGCGCTGGCGTTCTGGTTCGAACTTCCTTCTCCGCTGGTCTTGCTGGGAGCGGGCCTGCTCGGAGTAATTTTGTACGGTCGACGGAGCTAGAGATGAAATCTGAATTGCTCATTGCAACCAATGGCTTTAAAGGGACCTGGCAGGCGATCGAATATGGCGCCTGGCTGGCTGAGTTGATGCAGGTGAAGGTAACGCTTCTTGGCGTCAACGAGAAGCTTAACCCTGCAGCGATAGACGATCATCACCCGCTGGAAGATATCTTCGCACGTGCCGTCGAGGTATTTCAGAAAAAGGGAGTGGAATACAGCCTGGAAGTCAGGAACGGAGAGTCGGAGCAGGTCATCCCTCAAAAAGCAAACCAGGGCGATTTCATAACCGTCGTCAGTCCACTGGGACGTTCACGGATTCGCCGCTGGCTGGCGGGACGTTCCTGCCGTGTGCTCATGGAAGATGTCAAAGGTCCGATCCTGTACGTGCCTGAGATCCGATTGCCTCTAAAGAAATTGTTGATCAGTGCCGGTGGATTGGGATACGAAGTCACTGCGGAGCATCTTGCCCTGCAGGTGGCAGTCTTAAGCCGTGCAGATGTGACGATCCTGCACGTGATCCCACCGACCGATCTGGATTATCCAACCACGCGTGATGTACGCGAGCATATGGGTGACCTCCAGGATACGAACACAATACTGGGGCGCAGTTTGAAGAAAGCGTTCGATGTTGCCAAAGCTGCGGGGTTAAATGTAAAGTTGATCACGCGGCAGGGCCACGTGGTGGAGGAGATCCTGGATGAAATCAAGGACGGGAATTACGATCTGGTTTGCATGGGCTCACATTACAGCGCCCATGCATTAAGACAATTGTATACCCCAAATGTTACCGCCGAAGTAGCGGAAGCTGTAAATTGTCCCATGCTGACTGTGCGGCATTTACCTAAGATGGAATAAGCAACCCTTTAGTTCTACTTTAGACCCGGTGTGAATTTATGTTCCCATTCCGTGGTCGCGGCGCGGATGGCAGCTTTGATCTCCGGGTCTGGAACCTTGTCAACTCCATCATAGCGGGTCAAGCCAATGTAAACGATCACGCCACCTTCAGGCGACTCAGTCAGGAAAATGCCGCGCTCTTCAAGTGGCGTTCCGGCCAAACGGGCCTGGAGAATTGAGTCGACCTGGCTGACCACGCTATTGGCCGGCGCGGCGGGCCGGTCCTCTTTCGCGATCGTGGCAGACTTTGAGGAAACAGGCTGTGGACTTGGCGGAGCAGCTTGAGTTACAGGCATGGGCGGAGTCTGAGCAGGTGGTGTTGACGCGGCGGGTTGGGACTGAATTCGATCGAGCAGGGAGGACTGACGTGCTGGCGTTATCCCGGAAGGAGCAGACAGGGGCGCGGAGGCAGGAGCGGGTGTGGGTGCGGACGTCGGTGTTGGCGGAGGCGCAGGGCGTCCTTCCAGCCAGGGAC
>DASTJG010000619.1:0-4021 GCA_035716785.1 Anaerolineales bacterium | reverse complement strand
GTTCGAGACGGCCGCACGCTCCTCAACCCGCATTACCTCTGTGGATATCCACGAGTTGAACCTGGAGGCGGTGTTTTTGCATCTGACCGGGCGCGCCCTGAGAGATTGAGAAGCGATATGAAAGCCATTGACATTGCTCTGAAAGATTTGATCCGTTCCTTCCGCAGCATGTTCGCGATTGTCTTTATGTTTGGGCTCCCGCTACTGGTGACAGGCATGTTCTATTTCATGTTTGGCAACATCGCCGAAAGCGATGGCTTTGACCTGCCCCAGACAAAGGTGATCATTGCAAATATGGATGCAGGCGGACCCAAGTTTCAGGTTAACCCCAAAAACATACCTGGAGGGCGCAAAGCAAAGACGATGGGAGATTTGATCGTCAACATCCTCGAAAGCGACGACATGGCTGACCTGATCGAGATTTCGTTCGCGACGAGTTCTCAGTCTGCCCGGGACGCGGTCGATCGCCAGCAGGCTCAGGTCGCAATCATCATCCCACCGGATTTTTCCGAGCAATTCGCCGACATCGAAGATGGCAAGGCGGTCATCGAGTTCTATCAGGACCCCACGCTGACGATTGGTCCCGCCATCATGAAATCCATCATGAACCGTTTTCTGCAGGGGATGTCGGGTGTCAAGATCGCGGTGGATGTCTTCACTGATGAAGCCGATTCGTCCGAGTACGCAATGACCGGGCTGGTCGTCCAGCGCTATCTGGATGAATCGCTGGCGTTAAGTGATGATCTGGAAGGAGATCTGCTGGATGTGTACGCGCCTGCCGGCAAGAAGCAAAGCAAAGCGGAGAAAACCCAGAGTGTCCTGCTTGGTATCATTGGCCCCATCATGGGAGGCATGATGGTCTTCTTCGCTTTTCAGGCTGGCGCCTCCACCGCACAAAGCATCCTTAGAGAGGAAGAGGAACGCACGTTGCCGCGTTTGTTTACCACGCCGACACCTCAAACAACGATTCTGACTGGCAAATTTCTGTCCGTATTTACAACGGTGGGCGTGCAAATTATTGTGCTCCTGCTCGCGGGCCACTTGATCTTCAGGATTCAGTGGGGACCCCTCCTGTCTATCGCTCTGACAGCAGCCGGGACGATCTTCAGCGCCTCCTCTTTCGGTATCTTTTTCAATTCATTTTTAAAGAGTACCAAACAAGCCGGCGTGCTTTTCGGTCCCGTACTGACCGTGACCGGCATGCTGGGCATGATGCGCACGTTCGTCGGGAATTCATCCGGTTCAGCGTTAGAAACCATCTCGTTGCTGGTGCCCCAGGGTTGGGCGATCCGCGGCCTTCTCCAATCCATGAACGGCGAGCCCATCAGCAGCGTACTGATCACGGCGCTTGTTATGCTGGTGTGGACTGCGGTCTTTTTTATTGTTGGCGTGCTGAGATTCAATCGTCGCTATGTCTAAAAAGAAGGACAAACCAGGCCGCGAATTAACACGAATTTTTTAAATCATTCGTGCACATTCGCGAAATTCGCGGCAAAGAAAAGAACATCATGATTCGCATTATCGACATCGCACTCAAAGACCTGATGCAGCTATCGCGTGATTTCAGGACCTTCATATTCCTGTTGATCATGCCGATCGCCTTTACGCTCCTGTTCGGTTTTGCTTTTGGCGGCTTCGGCGGCGGTGACTCGGACTCACGTTTGCCGGTAGGGTACATCTCCCAGGACGATCATTGGGTGACGAACTCGCTTCACGATCTGATGGATGCGTCGGAGGTGATACGCCTGGATGAAAATATACTTCACTCCACCTCAGACCTTGAGAAGCTGGTTGCGGACGGGGATCTCGCGGCTGCTATTATCGTCCCGCGCGGATATGGCAAGGCCATGCTCAAGAACAAGGAAGCTCGTCTCATCGTGATCGCCAATACGGGCGTCCCGGCATGGACCACCATCGAGGCGGAATTGCTCACACTTACTGACCGGCTGGATAGTGCAGTCCGCACCGCAACCATTATCAATCAGGTCGACTCGGAACGAATGCCGTTCGATTACGCCTTTAAAAAAAGCCTCTCTGCCTGGGATGATCCGCCCATTGCCATCACGGAGACGACCAGCCTGGCCGTGAAAAAGACGAGCAATCAGAGCATGTCGCTGGCACATACGGCACCGGGTTTTATGCTTCAATTTGCCATCGCCGGGTTGTTGACTGCGGCGCAGATCATCGTCTCAGAGCGGAAGTCGCGCACCTTGCAGAGACTCCTGACCACCGCGACCCAGCGTGTCCATATCGTACTCGGGCATTACCTGGCGCTCTTCCTGCTGATCTTTATGCAGTTCACCATCCTGATCACTTTTGGCCAGTTCGCTCTGAAAGTTGATTACCTGCGCGTGCCCCTGGCGACCCTGCTGGTGGCATTCAGCGCGGCGCTGTGCATCTCGGCGATGGGTCTACTGATTGGCATCCTGGCGCACAGTGAGGAACAGGCCCTTATCTTTTCCCTTATCCCAATGTTTGTGTTCTCCGGTTTAGGCGGAGCGTGGGTCCCGCTGGAGGTGACCGGCGCGACCTTTCGTGCCGTGGGGCATCTTTCGCCTGTGGCCTGGGGACTGGATGGCTTCGAAAACATCGCGGCGCGCGGACTTGGGATTGGATCCGTGCTGCTTCCTGCAGCCGCGCTGGTTGGTTACGCGGTATTGTTCTTTGGGCTGGCGGTGTGGCGGTTGAATGCATCGGAAGAGAAATGAGATTACTTTTGGATTGGAATGAACTATGACATTTGATCTCCCGCATCGTCGTTTGAATCCTCTGACGGGTGAATGGGTGCTGGTCTCGCCGCACCGCGCCAAGCGCCCCTGGCTGGGACAGGTCGAAAAGACGCCGCCTGAAAACCTGCCACAGTACGACCCCACCTGCTATCTCTGCCCGCGTAACGAAAGGGCAGGCGGGATCAGGAATCCTGATTATTCGTCCACTTTCGTCTTTGACAACGATTTCTCCGCTCTTCTGCCGGATGAAGCTCCGGAGCACGGGTCAGACCACCCGTTGCTTGTTTCCGTTCCTGAGCGCGGACTCTGCCGGGTTGTTTGCTTCTCGCCGCGCCACGATTTGACCCTTCCCGAACTTGAACAATCTGAGGTGGAGAATGTCCTCCACACATGGATAGAGCAAACCGCCGATCTCGCTGCGCAGGATTTCATCCACTATGTGCAGGTCTTCGAGAACAAAGGAGCGGTAATGGGGTGTTCCAATCCGCATCCGCACAGCCAGGTCTGGGCGACGGAGCATATCCCCAATGAACCTGCCAAAGAACTCGAACGTCAAAAAGCCTACTTCGGGGAACACGGTCGAACGTTGTTGTCTGATTACTTGAACGAAGAACATCAGCGCAAAGAACGCATCCTGTTTTCAAATGATCATTTCACTGCGCTCGTCCCTTACTGGGCGATCTGGCCCTTTGAAACGATCCTCATTGCTCATCGCAATGTCGTCCACCTGAACGAACTTACGGCTGCCGAAGTCAGCGCGCTCGCCGATTTGCTCAAGTGCGTGACCACACGCTACGACAATCTCTTCGAGATTTCCTTTCCCTACTCGATGGGCTTCCATCAGGCGCCCTTCGATGGTCAGCTCCATCCCGAATGGACATTGCACATGCACTTCTATCCACCGCTGCTGCGTTCGGCTACGGTGCGTAAATTCATGGTCGGCTATGAAATGCTGGCCATGCCGCAGCGTGATATTACGCCGGAAACTGCTGCCGAGCGATTGCGTTCCCTTTCCGGCGAACACTACAAACACAGGCCCAGGGAATAGGGACCTGACTTGTGAATTTCTCCAACAAAAATCTCGGAGTTATGACATTCATCACTTGCTTACTTCCTATGGAAGCATATAAGATAAGTACAGTCTATTAAGATATATTTAGATCAGGTTCGTGACGGATATCGCGGAATCCTTTGAACAACACTCCTTCACCAAATCATCAGACGCCACCTTGTGACGCACGTCGCATGGTCATTGCCTGCGCGACGGTCATCGAGGAGATGTTGCCCTTTCT
>DASTJG010000618.1:0-3246 GCA_035716785.1 Anaerolineales bacterium | reverse complement strand
CAATGAGCGTATGGACCTCAATGGCGATGTCTTGAGCATGGATGTGGAGGTGATGGACGAGTCGATCACCGGCAAGACCCTGGCGCAGATGCGCGTCTGGGAGCAGTTCACGGTGGTCATCACCCGCATCCGCCGCCAGGGGCTGGAGATCGTCCCGCATGCGAATGTGACGCTCGAACGCGGCGACGGGATCCGCGTCGTCGGTGAGAAATCCGCCGTGGAGACGTTCGTCCGGCGCGCCCAGGGGTCCCCGCGCCGCGCCGGCGAGACCAGCATGACGGCGTATCTCTTCGGGCTGTTGATCGGGGTGCTGATCGGTTTGATCCCCATCACAGTCAGCCCAGGCGTGACCGTGAAGCTGGGCATGGCAGGCGGAGTCTTTTTGACGAGTCTGCTGATCGGTCACTTCGGGCGGATCGGTCCGCTGCGGCTCTACGTCCCGCCGGCTGCCAAAAACCTGACGCGTGAACTTGGCCTGATGCTTTTCCTGGCAGGCGCTGGGACGAACGCGGGCGCGCACCTTGTGGAGGTGATCCAGAACCAGGGCTGGGTTCTACTCCTGGCGGGCGCGGGCATCACACTCTGTTCCGCGCTGACCGGCATCCTGGTCATGACGAAGCTCTACCGCATGAACCTGCTCGCGGCGATGGGCGCGCTCACGGCCTCGATGACCAACCCACCCGCGCTCTCCGCCGCCAACAACCAGACCGAAACGGACCTGCCCTCCATTGCCTATGCCAGTACCTATCCGGCCGCGCTGATCTTCAAGATCCTGCTGGCGCAGGGGCTTGTACAGATCCTGAGCAGGATCATGTCATTCTGAAGGAGCCCTTCGGGCGACCGAAGAATCCCCTGTCCCTTTTTTGCCCCTCCCCCGACTTAACTTATAGAACCCGCAGACAGGGAATTTGCATGCAACTGACCCAGACAATCGACGAATCAGCATTGGTGCGCGCTGCGCAAACAGACGCACAGGCATTCGGCGCTCTCTACGACCGCTACGTTCAACGCGTCTATCGCTACTGCTACTACCGCACGAACAGTCCGCCCGACGCGGAAGACCTGACCGCGCAAATCTTTCTGACAGCGCTCGAGGGGCTGCCGCGTTACCGGCAGGACGGTCACTTTGGAGGTTGGCTGTTTTCCATCGCCCGCAAAAAAGTGGCCGACTTTCACCGCCGCGCTCCGCAGGTATCCCTGGAGGAAGCCGCGCTCCCGCCGATCCACACGGACCTGGCGTTGGACGTGGAAACGTCCCAGCGCAGGGAACGCCTGTTGAAATTGATCCAGGTTTTGGCGGAGGAGGAGCGAGAGTTGATCTATCTGCGCTATGTGGCAGAGTTATCGTTCGCCGAAATTGCCAAAGCCCTTCGAAAGAACGAAGAGGCTGTCAAGAAGACCCTGTATCGTCTGATCGCACGCTTGAAAAGCAGATTGGAGGCAGACCATGAATGAACATCCGTCTCCCGAATTCGAAAAGGAAATCCGCGATACATTCAGCGCCTCCCGTGCTGATCCGGCTTTCGTCCATACCCTGCGGGCATCATTACTCGAAAGGGCAAAAATGAAAAAACCAACCCGCTCGTTCTACCGTTTGGCCTGGGGACTCGGAGCCGCCGTCCTGCTGCTTGGATTGATGGCTGCCTCCCCGCGCGTTGTCACAGCACTAAAACAACTCCTGGGATACATCCCCGGCATTGGATATGTGGAGGGAAATTCCCTGCGTATTTTGAAAGAGCCTGTCACCTTTGAAAAAGATGGGCTGCAAATGACCCTCGTCAAGGGCGCAACCGACTCAGAACGTACGATCCTGCTTGGATACTTTGAAGGATACACCCCGGGGAGTGAAACCAATTGCGTTACCCCTGCCCGCCTCGTCCTGCCCGATGGAACCGTATTGGCAGAGATGCAGCGCGAGAGTGGCGGCACACCCGGTGGTTCCTATTACGAACGGTATATGTTCGAAGCCATGCCTGCCGGGCAGTTGGATGCGACGCTCGAAATTCCGTGCCTGCTGTCAACGTCAGGTTTCGCACTTCCGCTTGATTTCGAAGTTGCAGAGGAAGCGCAAATCATGCCGGTCATCGAATTACCGACCGCATCCAGCGATGCGTCTGCGTCAGCCGGATCCACCGTGGAAGGTTTTTCTATCGTGGTCGAAGAACAGACTCCTTCCTCGAATGGGTACATCCTTGCCGGTCGCTACGAATGGACGGACGCGCGCTTCGAGGCGTTCTCCATCCACGTCGCCGGCGTGGAGATCGTCGATGCCAATGGACAGGCAGTGCCGTTTGAAATTGTAGATCCGGGCAGCATGCTGGACCCCACGGTCAAGACGTTATCCTTCGCTTATCAGATCAGCGGCCAGGACCATGCTTATCCATTGACCATTCAAGTACACTCGATGGCTGTCGATCTGCTGACCGGAAGTACATTCGAATTCGATGCGGGTCCGAATCCGCAAGTGGGACAGGTCTGGGATGTAAACATAGACGTGCCTGTCGATGAACATGTCATTCACGTCCAAACCATCAAGTTAACCGCCGGCCAGACGCCGACTCAGCTTGGCTTTACCTTCAGCATGACCTCTGACCCTGGCGTACTGGGTGCGCGCATTATGGATGCTGACCCAACGCTTCCTGGCGGAGGTGGAGGTGGTGGGGGCGGTGGAGGCAGAAATATGGATGGCTTCGAAAGCAGTTGGGTCATCGAAGGCTACTCACCCGCCGGGCTCAAGACCTTTGTGGTTTCAAACGTAACGGTCATGTTCGATGGAACGTGGCAGGTCACCTGGCAACCAGCAGGACAATAAAAGAAAAAACTCGCCAGTAACTTCTTTCGCCCGAAGAGTGATCTTCGGGCGATATGTTTAAGGGCGGTACAATCGGCGGATGAACATTAAACGTACTCTTCCCCTTATCGTTCTTGCAGTTGTATCCCTGTTTGTCTTTGCCTGTGCGCTCGGCGCGGTCTGGGTTCTTTCCGTCGATGCCAAAACGATGGACGAAAAGATCCAGGCAAGCCTGAGCCTGGGCATCCCGTCTGCGCTGGTATTGATCGTGCTGCTGTGGTTCGGCGCAGGCATGGATCAAATGTTGGCACGGCTGAAGCAGAGGTCCACGCGCATCAGTGTGTCCGTGCTCACCTACATTGTCGTCCCGGTCGTGTTGTGCATTGGACTGCCTGCGTTAGCGGCAGTCGTGATCTACGTCAGCTTCAACGCGCCCAAGGGTTGGCAGCAGCTCC
>DASTJG010000617.1:0-10155 GCA_035716785.1 Anaerolineales bacterium | reverse complement strand
TTGCCTCAATTCGGGGACGACAACTCGAATGACGCCAACGTCAATGACGACAACGGCAATGACATAAACTCCAACGATGATAACGGCAACGATGCCAACATCAATGATGACAACGGCAACGATGTAGATATCAATGACGATAACAGCAATGCTGCCAATTCAAATGACGCCAACGTCAATGACGACAACGGCAATGGCATGAACTCCAACGATGATAACGGCAACGATGCCAACATGAATGATGACAACGGCAACGATGACAATTCGAACGCCAGTGGCGGTACCAATGATGATTCTGGCGGCGGCAAGGGCGGTGGTAACGATGATGGCGGTGGAGGCAATGGCGGCGGTGGCGGTGACGATGACGGCGGGAACAGCAACGACGACTAATCTCGCAAAGCTGTACCCTGACGAATAGACAGATAGTCTGGATGGTTGAAAACCTCCAGACTATTTGTCAGATCACAAATAGCAGGATCCTCTTATGCAAAAACGACTGCTTCCCCTGGCGCTTTTTCTCGTCTTCTTTTTAGGCATGGCACTCATCCAGTTTGCCACACCTGACATGCCTGATAACGATGGCTTTTATCACATTAAGCTCGCCTGGTTAATGCGGACGGAAGGTCTCAAACCGGATTTTCCTTTCCTGCCCCTGAGCATTCTCAATGAGCGTGAGTTCTACGATCATCACTTTCTTTTCCATGTCGCGCTGATCCCGTTTACCTTTGGCGATTTGCGCATGGGTGCAAAATGGTCTGCGGTGACCTTTGCCAGCCTTGCCTTCCTGGCTGTGTGGTACCTCCTCCAGCGCCAGCGCGTTCCCTACGCCTGGTTGTGGGCACTGGGGTTGCTTGGAATTTCCGATGCATTTCTGTTTCGTATGAGCATCACACGCGCCCAGTCGCTTTCTCTTGCCGTACTGGCGCTCGCTTATGCCTGGCTTCTGGAAGGCAAGCACAAGCACCTGGCAGTCCTTGGTTTTGTTTATGTCTGGCTGTATGATGCTTTTCCTCTTCT
The DNA here is from genome assembly GCA_035716785.1 of Anaerolineales bacterium. Classification (GTDB taxonomy): domain Bacteria; phylum Chloroflexota; class Anaerolineae; order Anaerolineales; family Villigracilaceae; genus Defluviilinea. The sequence goes on along the minus strand of DASTJG010000617.1, from coordinate 9,138 downwards.
GTTTGTGTTCGCGGTCCTGCATTTTCTCGCGGTCGCGTTGACGGAGCATCGCATCGAACTTCGTCCCTTGCTTTACACATCTGCCGGGATACTTTTGGGGATGCTTGTCAATCCTTATTTTCCCGATAATCTGATTTTTTCTTATCATCACATGCTGCCCAAACTGGCCGATGCCACGTCTGTGCGCGTTGGGAACGAATGGTATCCGTACGATACAAAACAACTTTTGGATAATTCCCTTCCAGCACTGGTCGCTTTTGCCAGCGGTGTCCTCGCCCTGGGGCTTTCCGGCCGTAAGATGGATGCGCGCACTGCGCTGGGACTGTTCATCGCCCTGCTCTCTGGACTGATGCTCTTCCAGGCTCGTCGTTTTGTGGAATATTTTCCTCCGTTCGCCCTGATCTTTGCGGCGTTTGCCTGGACGCCTCTATTCAAGCCGAGTCCTGTTCCTGCTCAACCGGCCCAGCTTTCCCGACCCCGATTCGTATCCATCTTACAGAATCATTTTGCCGTGGTATTCCTGTCACTGGCAACCATCATCAGCATTGCGGGGGCGATTTCTCCGGCGCGCGAGGCAATCAGCCGGTCGAAGTCGTACGGATTGTACGCAAATGCATCGTTATGGCTGGAGAAAAACACTCCTGCCGGTTCCCGAGTATTTCAAACCGATTGGGATGACTTCCCGCGCTTGTTCTTTTACAACACGCACAACACCTACCTGATCGGTCTCGACCCCACATACCTGCAATTGTATGATGCCGACCTCTATGATCTGTGGGTGGATATCACGCGGGGCGATGTAGAGGATCCCTCAGAGATCATCGCTACTTCATTCGAGGCGCGTTACATCCATACGGACCTCAACCACGGAGATTTCCTGTACGTCGCTGCGCAAGACCCCGGATTGAAGGAAGTCTATCGGGATGATCAGGCAGTCGTTTTTGAAGTGATTACGCAGTAAAAGTATGGCAAATAGCAAACTCCCCGACCGAAACCGGGGAGTTTTTTTGCCGGAATGTGTGACTTTCTGCTGAGGAGTATAATCTCATAAGAAAGGATTGAACAAACCATATGGATGAAGAATACGACATTATCTTCATGGATAAGCCCGATGATTCCGTGTGGGATGTTGTTGGATGGGGCATTCATAATTACAACATACAACAAGCCGGCGATAACCAGCATCAACAACTATGTTTCGTCTTGCGCGCACCTGACCAGAAAATCGTAGGCGGTTTGATTGGCGCAACATACTGGAACTGGCTTTATATAGACCTGTTGTTTGTGAAAGAAGAACTTCGTGGTCTCGGATATGGACATCGTCTTTTGGAGATTGCGGAAGATGAGGCGCGAAAGCGCGGTGTAAAGAATGTCTATTTGGATACATTCAGTTTTCAAGCCCCGGATTTCTATAAACAACATGGATATCAGATTTTTGGTGAATTAAAAGATTTCCCTGCCGGGCATCAGCGCTATTTTTTTACGAAACAGCTTTAGAAATGTGTGGGATCAAAAGAATAACTACTGCAAAGCAAAAATGGGTTGACGCTCACCGATAGACGGACTTAATTGGCACGTTTTGGTAATCCTTTGAAACAGAAGAAGTAGTCAAAATGCGATCAGCGAAGAAATGGATGGACTACATTCAAATCAGCGCGGCCGCGGGTCTGGGCTTATCTTACTTTCTACCCTTATCTCAGTCCCTTGGTACCGATGAGGTTAACTATGCCGATGATGCATGGGTTTTCTTCTTCTGGGCGATCCCCGTTTTGTTTGTCATTTTCAAAGTGTCCAATCGCTGGTTGAAAGCTGTATTATGTTTTCTTTCGGCAATGGGCGGCTTACTTGATTTGATTGCCATCAGCTTTGCAGGCACCTTCAAGAGAACACCTCTTATTGGCTTCCATATCGCCAAAGCATCCATCATTATCCTTGTCATTAGCTGGTTCATCCTTTGTGCCATCTTGTTGGCAACGCCCAAACATAATCAAGCTGAAAATTGATCTGAAAGCCTTGCCAGTTATTTGTTATAAATGCTCAAAACAAAATCGGTACTAAACGCTATACAAGAACAAATCATCCCAGGTAGGAAACATCATGACAGCAAACTGGACAGCCAAAAACATTCCCGACCTGACCGGCAAAGTTGCCGTCGTGACCGGAGCTAATAGCGGACTTGGTTATGAAACGGCACGGGCACTGGCCTGTAAGAATGCAACAGTAATTCTCGCTTGCCGGAATAAGCAAAAAGGCGAAGCGGCTATTCGGCGGATCGTTCAGGAGTATCCGGAGGCGAAGACAGAATGTATGCGCCTCGATCTATCGGACCTGACAGCAGTGCGCTGCTTTGCGGACGAATTCACCGGTCGCTATCATCGGCTGGATCTTCTCATCAACAATGCCGGGATCATGGCGATCCCGTTCGGGAAGACGGTTGATGGGTTTGAAATACAGTTCGGTACGAATCACCTGGGGCATTTTGCCCTCACGGGACTCCTGCTTAAGCTTATAACTTGCACTCCCAAGGCCCGCGTCGTTACGGTCAGCAGTTCCATGCATCTCTTTGGCAAGATCGACTTTGACAATCTAAATGGAGAGAAGAGTTATCACCGGCAGGGAGCTTATGCCCAGAGCAAACTGGCTAATCTCCTCTTTACGTATGAACTGCAAAGACGGTTTGAATGTGCCGGGGTGGATGCCATCGCAGCTGCAGCTCACCCAGGCTGGACAGAGACCAATCTTCAAGTTCACTGGAAGGTACTCTGGATGATGAATTCGTTCGCTGGCCAGAGACCGGAGATGGGCGCGCTGCCAACTCTGTATGCTGCTGCCGCGCCGGATGTGCAGGGAGGCGAGTACTATGGTCCACGCGGCTTGCAGGTATGGGGCTACCCGACCAGGGTGCGGTCGAATAAACGTTCCCACGATATTGCTGTGGCAGCCAGGCTTTGGGGAATTTCGGAAGAATTGACCGGTGTGCGATACCTTTGATCAGGATTCGTCCAGCCAGGTGCTCTGATTGGGGAAGTAATCATCCTTAAAAATAAGAAACGACAGACAGCAGGTCATTTATTGCCTGATCGTCGGTTTTAAAATTTAGAATTTCTGATATTCTAAGCCCCCATCAAACGAAGAGGTCAAACAGCCATGAAACATGCTCAAAACTTAATCTTGTTGACATTCCTTGCATGTACCATACTAAGTTGTGCGAGCCCCTCTGCCGTGCTAACAGCTACACTGCCTGTTCCAACCATAGTTGCTCCTTCATATACCGAGACGCCAGTTCCCACCTCAACCATAGCAGTAACGGCCTCTCCCACACTCAGCACAGAAGATTGGCTTGCCAGGCAAAACCCTATTGCGAAACTGGCATGGTCTACAGATGGGAAGAGACTTGCTGTCACTGCACTTTCAGGCGTTTACATCTTTGATGCGCAAACGAGCGCGATCATTTACACACTGGAGGAAGGTGAATTCCTTTTTCCTCTTGCGATGGACCCGGCGGGTGGGCGTTTGTTCGCAGAAAATAAAGTTTGGGATGTAAGCTCCGGCCAGGTGCTCTATTCGCTACCTCAGCCAAATGTGTCTTCAGTCGTTTTCAGCCCCAATGGAAAAACACTGGTGACTGGCGATAGTAACGGTGTAACACTCTGGGATGCACAGACTGGAGAATTACAAAAATCATTGGAGGCTGGCTTTGGGGATGCGCAGTGGGGATTGGCTTACAGTCCCGATGGCAATCTACTTTATGCCGTTTCCAGTGATCACAGTGTAAAGCGTATGGATTTGGTCGCCGGGGAATTCTCGCAGTTGTTTTCACTCCCGGAGGACAGTTGTTGCGTTGTCTTTAGTTCGGACATCGAATATATGATCGTGAATCGTCCCAGCCATGGCGCGGGGAGCAAACAGTTATGGGATGTGGAGCGTGGCGAACTGATCAAGGATTCGGGCAACTGCGATACCGACGTAGCTTTTGCTGCTTTTAGTCCGAACAGCGAGTATTTCACGATTGGACCTTGTATGAGCATCGAGGCCCAACTCTGGAGTACAGCGACACAACAATTACTTCACAGCTTCCAATCCGGTTCATTGATTGAGCTTCGCCCGGAATGGCGAAGTGCCGCTTTTGGCCCGGATGGCACGAAACTTGCTCTGGCCAATGATATGGGAGAGGTTTTGATCTGGGATGTCAATAGCTATGAACTTGTCAATAAGCTCTCCATCCCTCTGACATCCCCCTTGCCAAGCAGGTGAAATTTACAATCCCAATATCTTCAAAAAATCGACCGTCATGCGCGCGGTTGCACCCCAGAGCAATTCGCCATCGTAGGGATGGTAGGCGATGAGGGAGCGTTTCCTTCCCTGCATCTCAAACTCCCAGCGGTTCGACGGGTTTGCCAGCCACCCGAGCGGAATAGTAAAGATGCGCGCCACTTCATGTTCTCCCACGCGAAAGACAGCAGGCCATGTGACGACGCCGACAACCGGCGTGACCCTGAAATAAGTGATCGTAATCAGGTTCGACAGTCTGCCCAGGACGCGCACGTTGACCGGGTCAAGGCCGATCTCCTCCTCCGCTTCGCGCAGGGCCGTTTGTTCGGGGGTTGCCTCTCCCTCGTCACAGGCACCACCGGGGAAGGAGACCTGTCCTTTGTGCGATTCAACCGTGTCTGTACGGCGCGTGTAAAGGATGTGCCACTCCTCGTCATGCCAGACCAGAGGAATCAAAACCGCTGCACACTTGAGGCTTGTTTCCTCGGTCAGTTCGATTTCCGAGAAACCATCCGAAGAAGGATCGCCTTGGATGGCAGCCTGTAAACATTGCGAGATGGTATCTTCCGTCAGTGTAATGGACATATTCAATTAATAGCAGGTGACAGTCACCTGGATTATCTTACTGGGCTCCCACAATACGCGCATTCCGCAGTGACTTCATCCAGCCATTCGACCTCATCGGGTCGTACCGCCGCGCCGCAGGCAGGACAATGTGTTGGCAGCACGGGGCGTTGCGGTGATGGTTCAAAGGATGGCACAACCGGTGAAACAGTTTTGAGCCATGCTTCTATTTCTGCAGCTTCTTTCTTTAGTCCGCGTTCATTGAGTTCTGAAATTACGCGCGTCCCGGCTTGCTGCAATCTCGGAAGCTGACCGCGCTGGGCGAACAGTTCGAGTCCCCGCTTGAGGGAGGGCATCCCCAGAGCTGTCTGCCCGGCGAGGATGCGGGCCCGTCCCGCCTGGAGGTAAAACAGCGGCGCGCGCGGTCCGCCGCGTGCCGCGGCTGTTTCGGCAATTCGTTCGAAGAGTTCTCCGGCGCGTCCATACTCGCCTTTGTCGAAGGCGAAGTTCGCTTCCTGTAAAACAGGCGGCACTTCCTGTGCGAGGGTCTTGCGAATGTGACGGCGGAAGATGCGACGCATTAGTTTTCCTCCTCAACCTGTTCTGTACCTACTTCCTTGGATAGTTCTTTGCCGCGCGGGTCCTCCCCTGGTTCGATCCTTCTTGCAAAGACCAGGAAGGCTGTATGCGCGACCATACGGTCGGTGGGGCGGATACGGGCAGGCTCGGGTTTGTAGTAACGCAGCAGAAGCTCGCAGACTTCCACAAAGGCAAAGTGGGTCTGGCGCAAGGCCAGGAGTGTTTTTTCCACCTGGTTGAACGTGGGGATCAGGCAGCACAAATAACCGCCTGGCTTGAGCGCGGTGCGCACCTGCTCTGTGTAATCGTAGGGATTTGGTACATCAAGGAAGAAGGCATCCACGTCAGTTTCGTCGAAGCCCTGCTGGATGTCGCGCAGCTTGAAGTCGACGCGCGAATCGAGACCAAAACGCGTCAGGTTCTTGCGTGCCAGATTCTGCACATCCGGCTTGACCTCGTACGAGATGACGCGTCCCTGCGGCCCGACCGTAAACGCCAACGCGGTCGTCATCGAGCCGGAGCCAGTGCCTGCCTCCATCACCGTTTGCCCGGGACCGATGCCCATGGTGACGAGAATGAAACCGATATCCTTCGGGTAGAGAATCTGTGTAGTGCGCGGGAGTTCAGTGATCAGATCTGCAAGGGAGGGTTGTAACAAAAAGAATGGCGCCCCGATGTGACTGAACACCTGCGTCCCCCAGGGTTTACCGATCAAATCATCGTGTTGCAGGATGCCGCGATGGGTTTCGAATTTTGCGCCCGCCTGAAGGGCGAGGATGAAATGTTTGTGTCGCAGGCCGACGAGCTGAGCAAGATCACCGTCACGTGCAATGGAAGAGGAATGAGTTAATGGCATGCGTTATCTTACCATTTATCTTTCCTCGATCGTGACACTGATCAAGCGATCGCCGGGTGGGATATCACTTCCGGGCTGAGGATCGCGCGGCGTGAGCTGTTTCAAAATCTCCATGCCGCTGAGCACCTCTCCAAAGATGGTGTACTGCCCGTTGAATTGAGCCGCAGACGCATAGGTAATAAAGAACTGGCTGCCAGTTGTGTCGGTCCCGGAACTGACCATAGCAACTACTCCGGGTTTGTCGAAGACCAGGGATGGATCGATTTCCGCGAGCAGATAGTAGCCCGGGTTTCCATTGCCTGTCCCACTGGGGTCGCCGGTTTGAACAAAGAGGTCAGGGATCACGCGGTGGAAGGTGATGTTATCGTACCAGCCACTGCGTGCGAGAAAGACAAACGAATTCACCGTCATGGGCGCTTTATCGGCAAAGAGTTGAAGTACCACATTGCCCTTTTCCGTGTGCAGCGTGGCGATATATTCCTTGTTTGGGTGAATGGTCACATCCGGGCAGGATGTAAATTGTCGCTTGCCAAGCACGATCAACTGGACGATTTCGTTGAGGCTGCTGTAATCCAGGGGACCGCCGTAGATCTGTCCATTGATCAGGATAAGCGGCGTGCCAGGCAGCCCGATCTTTTGACCGCCTTCCCAGGCCTGCTGGACTCTGGCAACAATGTCCTCCCGTTTCAAGGCCGTCTGGAACTGGTCCACGTTCATTCCCAACCCCGAGGCCTGCGCGGTGAGCCATTGTTCGAAATCTGCCGCTGACAGGCTGACCCAGTTCTGCTGCTGGGCAAAAAGCAGATTATGCATTTCCCAGAATTTGCCCTGCTCTGCGGCAGCTTCTGCGGCTTGTGCGGCGAGCGCGGACTTATCGTTGGTGTTTACCTGGGGGAACGTGCGGTTCACGACGCGTAGATCATTTGGATGCGTTTCCAGGAGCCGCGTGACTTCCTTTGCGAACAAGCCGCTCATGAAATCCTGATAGTCACTGTACTCCGTGATGGTAACAATGGGATCCTTTGCGCCGCGGATACGATCCGTCTGGCTGACCGGCGGAAACAGTGAGGGGCTATCCGGACCCGGTGTGGGTTCTGTAAGAACGGTCGTGCAGGAAGGTTGTGTAAGAACGATGTCGGGGATCGATATTTTGGCAGGTGCTGTAGGCGAAGAATTACAGGCGGTGAGGAAGGTAAGGAGCAAAAGGAGAACAGGAACGAGGAAAGAAGAGAGTTTATGCATATTGGCTCAATGAGTGGGGCTGTCTTTTATTTTTTGATGGTTTGTTGTAGTTGTTCGAAGGATGTCATCCAGGCGATGGTATCGAGGAAATCCTCCAGCGAAGCACTTTGCTCGCGCAGGGCACGAACGGCCGGACCAACCGGATCTTCTCCTGCCGCGCCGCCGGGCACGTCCGCATAGGCTCCATGAAAGGCAAAGTAAGCCTGGTTCAGCTTGCGCAGCAGGTATCCGTTTTGCCAGAAGACCTGTCGGCGCTGTTCCATGTACGCTTCTGCTTCCTCGATCTTGCCTTCTGCAAGTAACTTATCCGCGGTCACGCGGGTCTCGTGCATTTCGGCGCGGAAGTCGAAGGGCTCCGTTTCATCGAGTTCGTTCGAGGGGAGAGATGCTCCGTTTAACGAGACCGGACCCGAACCGGCGGGTGAAGCAATCAATTCCGGGTAATATCTTCGGAGTACGTATGTGCCAATCTCGTTTCCCGCAATGGAGGCCGTTGTCTCGTTCATCGTGCGCAGTTCAGGCGTCGTGCTGTAATTGACTCCCAACGGGCGCAGGGTCAGGTAGTTGTGGATCCACTCGTGCGCGATGGTTTCGAGCATCCAGCGCAAGTCGGTGGTTTCCATGACCATTGTCGGGTAAACGCCGACGCCGCCAATGGGGACAACCAGCGTCGAAACATCCAGTGACTTTGCGACCTTGTCCTCGAGTTTGATCTGTTCGTCAAGGGTCAGCATGGGCAGGACAGAGATGTTTGCAATTTGCTGGATGACGTTTCTCTCCGAAACGATCAGCGCCAGCGGAGTCGACGAGGTGTGATAAAGAACAGGCGGGATGGGCTGACCGCTTGCCGTGAGTCCAAGCTCTGCGGCTGCCTCGCTGATCTGGCTTTGCAGGGTCGCTTCGGCGAGCGGTGCGATCAATTTTTGCCTGGCAAGCAACTCATCGCGCTGGGCGCGTACATAGGCGCTGGTCGATTCCTTGTCGGCAACACCGGGGTCGGCAAAGATCTTTTCGATCTGTGCCTCAGCCTGCATGAGATTTCGTGTTGTCCGCAGATAATCGATCGCGATCTCTTTGTTCGCGGCGCGGTCGAACAGGTACGGCAGCCCGATCGAGGCTTGTTCGAGTTTGGTCCAGGCCGCGTTCCAGACCCAGTTGGGATAGTCGAACTCGATATCTCGTGTAAACGAACGGACCCGGTCCGAGGCGCCGGTCAGGCGGGGAGCGTCTCCTGTGGCAGCAATCGTGATCGCGAGTACCAGGGCAAGGAAGTCCAATATACGCAGAATACGATAAAACATGGAGTGATTATAACCATAAACAAAACTGACAGTTTTTAGCATAGTCAACTCTCATTGTTTTCTAAATTGGTTTCGTTCACGTAGTAGTGTGTCACACCTGAATTTAGAGAATCGTAGTGGCGACTTTAGTCGCTGTGACGGAGAATGAACGGCTGAAGCCGTTACTACAAATTACAGATTTATGGTTGATACACCAGTAGCACTCCGCGCGAAGTTTTTCAAATATTCGTCGACGCCCGGGCAGCCCTGCCCCCGGTAAAGGTCTTCCGAATACGGTGAGTATGAGATCCGTTAAAAGATAGATGAAACTTTCCGTCCGCCCGG
>DASTJG010000616.1:0-6479 GCA_035716785.1 Anaerolineales bacterium | reverse complement strand
CCCGTTTAATTCCTCTTGACCCACCGGAGGGAAACGTGGATCCTTGAGCGCAGCCGCGACCGCATGCTCGCGTACATCCGCCGCCAGCGACTGATACGGTTCCAGTGAACCGATGCACCCGCGTAGCTGACCGTGCTCGGTCAGTGTAATAAAGGACGAACCTTCTTCGCGCAAACTTGGGGTCAACAAGGTCTCATCGACAGGCGGTATGCCCTCCCCTTTTACGCCGTGTTCCATTGCCTCACGCGCCAAACGGAGCAATATTTTTTGTTCTTCGATGGTAAGTTTTTCCTGCATAGCGATGTCCTCCGGATCATCGGTGAAGACGAATCCAATGTCATCTCCTCACGAAGGAACTTTCCCAGGTTGCGAAGCGTTACTTGATCAGCCTCCAGTATTCCCGGTTGTGATACACCAGTGGATTGCCTTCCCCTTCGCCGTGCGCAGCCGTGACTTCCGCCACAAACAGGGTGTTTTCCCCAACAGGTATGGAATTCACAACACGACAATGGAAATAAGCCATCCCATTTTTGAATACGGGTGCAGCCATAGGCGCAAGCCGCTCCGTTTGGACACCATCAAAACGGTCTGTGATGTTTGGGAACTTCCCGGCAAAACGATCGGAAAGTTCCTTCTGCTCGGCAGCCAGAATGGTCACTGCGAACATCCCGGATTTTACAACCAGATCGTGTGTATGGGTTAATTGTTTCAACGTCACTGAGACCAGTGGCGGTTCCAGTGAAATGGATGTAAATGAATTGACGGTCATGCCGTATTGCTGCCCCTCGTGAACGGAGGTCACAATCGCCACCCCAGTCGTCCAGGCACGCATGGCATGCCGAAGTTTTTCCGGATCAAGACTCATAAGTGATTTTTCTCCCAGAAGATTCATCATAACGAGGAGGTATGGGTGCGTCAAGTCAAAAATCCCAACAGAATATTTAGCTGCGCGGGCACGAATTTCCAGACCAGAAATACCCTATCTCCCCCTTGCACGTTCATGCCTTAAAAGGTACTATTTGGATATACGATATGGAAAACGCCTCTTCACATCCACCCATTGATGATACAGGCTCTTCGAGACGGCGCCGGGTTCGTCCGCTGCGAGCCGCACAGACTGTGTTGGGCATCGCCATCCTGCTGGCAACTCTTTTCACTGCCCTGCCCTCGCGCGGATTGGTCGCGGGCGAATTCTATGATCGACTAAGCATCATCCTGACGCCCCGTTCTGCAGAAGAACAACCGGCGGTCTCACAGCCACAGCTGCGGATTGGGATCGTCGCCGGCCACTCCGGCAACGACTCAGGGGCGGTGTGCATGGATGGAAATGGGAACGTTACACTCACAGAAGCGGACATGAACCTGGAAATTGCCGCGATGGTTCAGGAACAGCTGACCCAGGCAGGATACCAGGTGGACCTTCTGCGCGAGTACGATACCCGCCTGAACGGCTATCGCGCGCTCGCCATCGTTTCCATTCATAACGATTCCTGTGAATACATCAACGACGAGGCGACCGGCTTCAAGGTCGCGGCGGCGCTCAATACGAACGACCTCAACCGCGCCAACCGTCTCACCGCCTGCCTGGTGGACCGCTACCGGCGGGTGACCGAAATGAATTTCCACGCAGGCAGCATCACTGCTGACATGCGCGAATATCACTCCTTCCGCGAGATCGACCCGAGCACTGTAGCTGCGATCATCGAGACCGGCTTTCTCAATCTTGACCGGGAGATCCTCACAAAACATACCGATCTCATTGCCAGGGGTGTGGTGGAAGGTATTTTGTGCTTTACTAATAATGAAAACATCGAACCAACACCCATGCCGAATATGACCCCATGAATACTCTTCTTTCCAACGGGCGCATTCGCCTCGTACCAGTCCTGTTGCTGATCCTGTTATGCGTTGGTGCTGGAATCATCCTTTTCTTTTTCGCAGCATCTCCGGCAAGTGCGTCTATCGGCTATATATTTGGGCCATCCCCAACTGCCACCCAGGAAAACCTTTGGGCACAAGTTGAGCTTCCCAAGCCAACATACACAGCCGTACCACCGATCCTTCCTACAGATACAGCCCAACCAACTGCCACGGAAACACCGGGGACAGTGGCAATGGAGATCATCGAAGATACTCCGGTTCCCACGCGTCCGGCGGTCGTGGAACAGGCAGTAGATCCCGCCATCCCTTCTTATGGCGGGTCTAAATATATCCTTGTGGATATTTCAGAACAGCATATGTATGTATATGAAGGGGACGCCCTCATATATAGTTTCGTGGCTTCCACCGGCATGAACAACGCCACGCGCGTTGGCACGTTCGCCGTGCAGAGTAAGATCCCCAATGCCTACGGGGCAACCTGGAATATCTGGATGCCAAGCTGGCTCGGTATCTACTGGTCCGGCGGGCTGGAAAACGGCATCCATGCCCTGCCCATCCTGCCAAACGGCGCAACTTTATGGGAAGGTTTCCTGGGCAGGCCGGTTTCCTACGGATGTGTTGTTCTGGGCACATATGAGGCGCAAGTGTTGTATGATTGGGCAGAGATGGGCACGCCCGTAGAAATACAATGGTAGATTAACTCGTCATCGATCACATTTTGTAAGCGGTCTTATTCTTTATTTTTATCAAGGTGATCTTATGAACAATCAATTCATCGAAGCCCGCGAGTTCATTGCCAAGGCGCGTGAAGCCCTGCGCCGCGGCGACCTTCCATCTGCACGACAACTGGGGGAGCAGGCTGCGCTGCGCGCTCCGCAAATGGAGGATGCCTGGCTGGTGTTGGCCGCATCCGACCCGGATCCGCGTGAGGCACTGGCGTATGCCCAAAAGGCGCGGCAGATCAACCCACAAAGTGAGCGCGCGCGTCGAGCCGTGGAATGGACCAAGAACCGGTTGAAACCGGCCCCGGTTCAGAACGATCGACGCCCGCCTGCCCCAAAGGTTGTGCCAAATCAAGTGGGAGCGGTGACAGGTCTTCCGCAAAAACGCGCCTACCAAACCGCGGTCGCCCTCCCACAATTGACAGCAGACCGCCCCAACTGGCTTCTCCCCGCGTTGCTGGCTGGTGCAGGCTTCATGTTCGTTGGCCTGATGGCGTGGTTCGCACTGACCAGTCCTGCGCTTGCGTCATTTGCAAGGAACTTCAGTGCGCCCGCGCAGGAGTATCTCTGGGCGCCCGTTGAGATTGTCAAGCCGACAGTGACTCCCATTGATGGGAGCGCGTTCGCTCCGCCTGCAGATTCGCCCGCCTCATCATCAGACCGTGGATCTTCGCGTCTCAATCCTGCACCCGGCATGGACCCTGACCCCACGGGTGAGCCAGTCGTTACACAAACGCCCACACCGACTGAGATCCCCACTGAGGCGCCCACCGCCACTCCCGCTGTGACCGAAACGCCCGGCACGATGGCAATGGAGATCATCGAAGATACTCCCACAAGCGCTGTACCCACATACTCCGCGCCAAAGGAGCAGATCGCAAGCAGTGGCAACGGCACGCGCTGGATCGATGTCGATCTCACCAACCAAATGGTGTATGCCTATGAAGGTGACACGGTTGTAAATTCATTCATCGTGTCCACAGGCACCTGGCTGACCCCCACGGTGACAGGCAAATACAAGATTTACATCAAGATCCGTTCCGGCAACATGCATGGTCCCGGTTATTTCCTGCCCGATGTCCCCTACATCATGTATTTCCATGGTGGTTACGGATTGCATGGCACGTACTGGCATAACAACTTTGGCACACCGATGAGTCATGGCTGTGTCAATCTGCGAACTGACGAGGCGGGCTGGTTGTTCAACTGGGCCTCGGTTGGCACAGTGGTCAATGTGCATTATTAGCCACACCGTTCGTGCCGTGAGCACGACGGTGCGAAACGGCAGAGCACACAGAGTTCTTTGAGTTTTTATTTCTCAAAATCTCTACGGTCTCTGTGGCAAAGTTCTTAAGACATGAGCAAGCCAATTCTCTCTCGACGTGATTTTCTCAAATTAAGCAAGTATGGCTTGATGGCAATATTCCTGCCCGAGTTCTCATCTTATTTTCCTCAACAGGATGAGTTTACCAACCTGCAGGGACGTATCATCGATCGGACCGTCTGGGCTTACGATGAACCGAATCTCAACGCAAAACGCGCCAAACTCTACTGGCACGATCTGGTCGTCCCAATCACAAATATCACTGTCGGCAATGATGAAACCGCTTATAACCGCGTCTGGTATCAATTGGAGGCTGGCGGCTATGCTTACTCAGGCGGTATCCAGCCCGTTCGTACAATTCTCAACAGACCCCAACTGGAAATCCCAACCAGAGGCGCATTAGGAGAGGTCAGTGTCCCATACACCGATGCTTATCTCGAAGCGGATCTGAACTCCGACCTTATGTATCGGTTGTATTACGAAACAGTCCATTGGGTCATGAAGACAGTCGATGGAGCCGATGGAAGTGCATGGTACAAACTATTGGATGACAAATTCGAGCAGTACTACTATGTGCCTGCGAAACATATCCGCATCATTCCGAACGAAGAGCTGGCGCCGTTATCTCCAGAGGTACCCATCGAGAATAAACGCGTCGAGCTGAGATTGGATGATCAGTTGTTACTTGCTTATGAGAATGGGAAAATCGTCTTCGCGACGCGCGTCTCTACCGGTCATAAACGCCTGAGTGGGAAATACACCACGCCGGTCGGAGATAAGTTCCTCACGTATCACAAACGTCCGACGCGGCACATGGCAGCCGGTGACATTGCCTCGAACGGCTTCGACCTGCCCGGTGTACCCTGGGTGCTGTACATCACAGAGGGCGGCATCTCCTTTCATGGGACCTACTGGCACAACGACTATGGTCACCCCCACAGTCATGGCTGCATCAATATGGCGCCCCAGACCGCCAAGTGGCTCTATCGCTGGACACTGCCTACCGTGCCACCGGAGAAGCTGCTTGTTTACGGGTATGTGGGGACAAAAGTGGAGATCAAGGTGTAAAGAACCAGTAAAAACGTCCCGAAGGTTGGAACGTCACAATCACGCTTTCTCATAAAACCTTCGAGAGGTTCTGTCGACGGCTGGAACATTTTGGTGGAAATCACAGTATAAGAGTAAAGTAATAACTCTCGCACGCATCTCTTTTTTGCAGGTAAACTTATCCCATGCTCAATCCCCAAATCTCTCGACGTGAATTCCTCAAACTCGCCGGTGCAGGCTCGCTTGCGTTTGCCTTGCGTGAACTGCTCATCGACCGCGCCCTGGCTGCTCCCGCGGTCAAGCAGGGACGCATCACCTGGAGCGGCATTCCCCTTTATGACGGTCCAGCATTTGCTGCCAATAAGATCCATTTTTTCGGCGCGGATAAAGTTGTGGAGATTGCCGGGATCGAAGAGAACGGTGAGCAGGGGAATCCGTTCAACAGTGCCTGGTATAAAATCGACAACGGGTACACCTATTCCGGCTGGATCCAGCCTGTGGAAACCAATTATCAAAAGCCGGTTCTCCAAATCCCTGAAAAAGGACAGGTGGGTGAGATCACGATCCCCTTCTGTGATACGAAGAAGGACCCCTATACCTATGCCGAACGCAGCTACCGTGTTTTCTATGGCACGACTCACTGGGTGACAAAAGTGATCGTCCAGCGCGATGAAAAAAGCATCTGGTATGAGATCTATGATTTTTATCTCAAGAAATCACTGTATGTTCCGGCGTATGCCATGCGGCTCATCCCAAACGATGAGCTCTCCACGCTCTCACCGGAGGTGCCGGATGAAGAGAAACACATCGTCGTTGATCTAGGTGTCCAACTGGTGACCGCCTTCGAAGGGGAGAAGCTCGTCTTTTCGCAGCGCTGCGCCAGCGGAGTACGAGGCACCGACACTCCTAAAGGCGAATTCCGTACCTATCACAAGGGTCCCTCCGTCCACATGACCAATGAAGGGGATGCCGTCGAGAATGAATCTGTGTATAGTTTGCCCGGTGTGCCATGGTGTGCGTTCTTCACCGGCGCCGGGAACGCCTTCCATGGAACCTACTGGCACAATGATTATGGTCGTCCGCGCAGCCATGGCTGCGTGAACCTGCCGTCAGAGTCCGCAAAATTCATTTATCGCTGGACCAAGCCCAACGTCCCGCCTGATGATGATTATGTCCATCTGCCAGGCGAAGGGACGAGAGTCCAGATCTTCTGAGTGACGGCTTCAGCCGTCCATTCCAAGCGACTGCACCTGCCCCGGCGGGCAGGTGCAGGGGAAGTCGCCACTACTTTTTCGAGGAGAATGCAGTGAACCCCATCTTTCAATTCCCAACCTATTTGCTCAAACGGCAGGCGCTTGCACTGACCGGGAAATTCCGGATTTACGATCCCGCGGGCAGGCTGGTCCTGTTCAGCGAACAGAAAATGTTCAAACTGCGTGAGGACATTCGTGTGTTTTCGGATGAAAGCAAGTCGCAGGAAGTGTTGAGCATCAAGGCGCGCCAGA
>DASTJG010000615.1:0-5045 GCA_035716785.1 Anaerolineales bacterium | reverse complement strand
ATATCTATCGAGGCCGCGTCAGGACCTCACCCCCGCCCTCGCTCCTGCAAGAAGAGGGGGGACGCAAGCGAAGGAAGTCATCTCGTTTACCACAGGCTTGTACATCTTTGCCTATCTGACCTCCATCATCGCTTCCATGCTGATGTTCGATGCCGCGACGAAATTCAGACTTCGTATCCTGGCACCGGTGCTGGTTTCCTTGTTGATCCTGCTGGTTGTGTTTGGTGTCTGGCTGCGAAGCAAACGCCGTGAAGTTGTCATCGCAGCGACATTGCTGCTTCTCGGTGTTTCCATGTACGGGCAAATCGTTACACTCAATACCTGGGCGAAGAGCGGTCTCGGATATGCATCCTTCCAGTGGTACGATTCGCAAGCAATGGCATTTTTACGCGAGCTGCCTGACCATGTATGGATTTATACCAACGAACCGGGCGCGGTCTATCTTTACACCGGACGCGGGACATACGTCCTGCCCGATCGCTTCGACTCTGCGACTGCAGAAGTGCGCGCAAACTTTGAAGAAGGCGTAGCTTCCATGCAGGCGAGGATCAACAGCAGCGAGGCCGTGCTTGCGCTCTTCGATGGCGGTGATAACGTCTCGGACGATGTGCCTGCTTTGACCGCAGGGTTGTACCTCGCGCACAAGTCGGCCGGCGATTCAATCTACACTGCAGAACCGTAAGGCGAGACGCTTCGCGTATCTCGCCCACAGCAACAAGGAACACATGAAAATTCAAGAAAAATTTGATCTAACCGGACGAGTAGCCGTTGTAACAGGCGGGGTGGGATTGCTGGGTACCGAATTCTGCAAGACGCTTGCAGAAGCCGGCGCGGCGGTCGCCGTGGTGGACCTGAACGAGTCCGCTTCGCAAGCCACAGCGGATATGCTCACGAAGAGCGGATACAAAGCCCTGGCCCTTCCCACCGACATTACCCGGCCTGCCTCCGTGAATGCGGCGGTGGAAAAGGTGCTCTCCACGTTTGGGCGTTTGGATGTGCTCGTAAATAGCGCGGCGCTCGATCCCAAGTTCGATCCTGATGCGGTGAACAAGGGCATCACTCCCGGCGCGTTCGAAGATTATCCGCTCGATCTGTGGAACGCAGCTATGAACGTGAATCTGACGGGTATGTTTCTGATGACGCAGGCATGTGTCAAACCGATGATCGCGCAGGGCAAAAAGGGCAGCGTCATCAACATCTGCTCGACGTATGGATTGAACGGACCTGACCAGCGCATTTATGTGAAAGAAGGCAAACGGGTGGCGTTCAAGCCCGTCTACTACACCGTGACCAAGGCCGGCGTGATGGGCTTCACCAAATATCTCGCCGCGTATTACGCCGGGACAGAGATCCGCGTCAACGCGCTGACGCCCGGCGGTGTGTTCAACAACCACGAAGAATACTTCGTCCAGAATTATTCTGCCAAGACCATCCTCGGGCGCATGGCCAAAAAGGATGAAATGAACGGCGCGCTTTTGTTCCTCGCCTCCGATGCATCCTCCTACATGACAGGCAACAACGTCGTGGTGGATGGCGGCTGGACGGCATGGTGATGGATTGTAGGGGCGGCGTCTTGCCGCCCAGGGCGAGAGCACCTCGCCCCTACAGAAAATAAACAAATGGCAGAAATCCTCGCTCTCATCCCCGCGCGCGGCGGCTCGAAAGGCATCCCGCGTAAGAATATCCGTACCTTTGCGGGCTATCCGCTGATTGCCTGGAGTATTGCCGCTGCAAAGCAATCCTCCTGTGTGACGCGCATCATCCTCTCGACGGATGATCCTGAGATCGCAGCCGTTGCCCGTGAGTATGGCGCGGAAACTCCATTCTTGCGCCCGGTTGAACTCGCGCAGGACAACACGACTGACTTGCCGGTTTTCGAACATGCCCTGGAATGGCTGGAAGAACGGGAAGGTTATCGAGCGGATATCGTCGTTCAATTGCGTCCCACGTCACCGATCCGCCCGAAGGATTGCGTGGATAGCGCTGTAAAGATCCTGCTCGAACACGCTGACGCCGATTGTGTGCGCGGTGTGGTCCCGGCCGGGCAAAACCCGCACAAGATGTGGCGCTTTACAGGGGAAGGTCAGCCGATGCAGCCCTTACTCAAAGTGAAAGGAATCGCCGAGCCTTATAACGCGCCGCGCCAGGTGCTGCCGCCCGTCTACTGGCAAACCGGGCACATCGATGCCATCCGTGTTGCGACCATCAAACAGAAAAAATCTCTGACCGGCGATGCGATCTATCCACTGGTGATCGACCCGCGCTACACAGTTGATATCGACAACCTGTCCGATTGGGCGAAGTATGAAGCGCTGGTATACAGCGGACTCGAGATGGTCACACCCGGTCGAGCCAGGCGCACTCTGCCTGAGCAAGTGGATTTGATCATCTGTGATTTCGATGGTGTCTTCACCGACAATCGCGTCTGGGTGGACCAGGATGGCAGGGAGACTGTCGCCGCGAATCGCAGCGACAGCATCCGTGTCAAGGATATGCGTGCAGCTGGCGTGGATGTGATCATCCTTTCCTCCGAGGTCAACGCCGTTGTGGCGGCGCGCGCGAAAAAAATGGGGGTGGAGGCAATTCACGGGGTGGGCATCCACGACAAGGGGCGCGTGATGCGTGAAGTCCTGGAACAGAGAAACATCAAAGCGGAAAATGTCATTTACGTCGGTAATGATCTGAATGATCTTCCCTGCTTTGATGTGGCAGGCTGGTCGGTCGCAGTGGCAGATGCCTATCCGGAAGTCCTGCAGGCCGCTGATTTTGTTTTGAGCAAAACCGGTGGTCATGGTGCGGTGAGAGAGTTGTTCGATCTGATATTGAAAACAAGGAGAATACATGGCTCGTGAAATAAAAATCGGGAATCGCATGGTGGGTGATGGTCACCCGGCCTATGTCATTGCAGAGATCGGGATCAATCACAACGGTGACCTTGGGATCGCCAAGCAGATGATCGATGCCGCCGTACATGCCGGCGTGGATGCGGTCAAATTCCAAAAGCGCACACCTGAGATTGCCACGCCGCCCGACCAGCAGACCCAAATGCGGGAGACGCCCTGGGGTTACATCACCTATTTGGATTACCGCTATAAGGTTGAATTTACCGAAGAACAATATTGTGAGATCGAGAAGCATTGCAAGTCGAAAGGGATTGCCTGGATGGTTTCTGTCTGGGATGAACCTTCAGTGGATTTCATGGAGAAGTTTGATACACCGGCTTACAAGATCCCATCCGCTTCGCTCACGGACTTCGGCCTGATCCGCAAGGCCCGGGCGACCGGCAAGCCGGTCATTTTATCGACAGGCATGTCCACGATGGAGCAGATCAGACAGGGTGTGCTGGCTGCCGGTGAAAAGGACCTGGCCCTGATGCACTGCACCAGTACCTATCCCTGCGAGCCGGAAGAATTGAATCTCAAGATGGTTGAGACTCTCCGGCGTGAGTTCCCGAACACTCCCATCGGTTATTCCGGTCACGAAGTGGGGCTTGTGCCTTCCGCGATTGCTGTGGCACTAGGGGCGTGCATGGTGGAACGGCACCTCACTCTCGACCGTGCCATGTGGGGCAGCGACCAGGCTGCTTCGGTGGAACCGGGCGGCTTCGAGCGTTTGGTCAAATATATCCGCGTCTCTGAGGCGGCGCTGGGCGATGGTGTGAAGAAGGTGTATGAATCTGAATTGGGTTCGATGAAAAAATTACGCCGGGTCAGCGGGGAAGATTAATTGTTCGTACGGGCACAGCGGGGCCAACAATGATCGAAACCTAGAAAGGGTCTGCTGTGCCCCTACATTGGAAATATGGAATTTACAAAAAAACTCCGCCGCACACTCCGACCCGCGGGCAAAACCCTGCAGGCGATCGCGCGCTGGAAGCGGCTCTCGTTCCATGACGCGCCACCGGTCTTTGGCAACTCCAAGCCCAAGAGCGGATCGCATCTGTTGCTGCAGATCCTGAATGGTTTCACGCAGATCATGCCGTACAAGTATGTGGATGCGGACCCGGTTCGGACGATCGAGAAAAATGGGAGCAGAAAGAGGAAAGAGGAAGTTCTGGATGAGTTGCAGCGCGTCCCACACGGGGTGATCGGATGGGGATATGTCGAAGCTTCAGCGGAGAATGTCGCGTTCCTTTGCACGCCCGAGCGCGTGAATTACTTTGTTTACCGTGACCCGCGCGATATGCTCGTTTCACAGGTCTTCTTTGCCACCGACATGCATGAGGAACATGGGATGCACGCGTATTACGAGTCCCTGCCCGATTTTGGCGCGCGGCTTAATGTTGCCATCACGGGTATCGACCAGGATGGGTTGCACATGGTCAGTGTGAAACAGCGCTACGAAGGTGTCTTTCAGTGGCTGGAGCAAAAGCATGTCCTGTGCATCCGCTTCGAGGACCTGATCAACAATCGGGATGTAACCCTGAATACCATGCTCGCAGAAGTGGAAAGAACCGGTTACAAAATTCCCGCGCCGCGCGAGAAAGCGTTGACTATTTTGATCGAAGCTATCCAGCCGAGGAAGAGTCACACCTTCCGTTCCGGGAAGACAGGCGGGTGGCGCGAGCATTTTACAGATGAAGACAAGCAATTGTTCAAGGATGTGGCAGGAGATTTGCTGGTGAGATTAGGATACGAAAAAAATAACGATTGGTAAGAGTAGAGATCGTGCTTCGAGAATTCTTCAAACAACGCATCAAACGCGGACTCGTCCGCCGCCTCAATAATCTGAAAATTGCGCGCATGGCGAAACGCGTCGCTCACCAGTCGCCGGCCCCATCGGGTGCGCCGATCCTCTTTTTCAAGGCATCCACCGGGATCGATGACCTCTCCTGGAACAGCGGATTTCATCTGCTGGCATCGTGGGCACTACGACTGAAGGGCATTCCTGTTGTTTATTTCGCATGCCACTCAGGAATGAGTCATTGTGTGCTGGGCACAAATCGGGAGGACGTCCGCAAAGCGCCGCCGTGTACGTCGTGTATTTATCAGTCGAAAACATTGTATGCAGGTATACAGGTACACAAGTATGCAGGGAAACAAGTA
>DASTJG010000614.1:0-3348 GCA_035716785.1 Anaerolineales bacterium | reverse complement strand
CCCTCCCACCCCAAGCGGGTAACGCGAACCGTTAGGCATTTCTAAGTATATCAAGACGATACGAAAGTCAGATAATTTTGGGTTGGGATTATGTTTGAACTAAATGCACCAATCATTCCAGGTAAATCCGCCGCAGGAGTTTCACTTGGCCAATCCATAAAGCCGATCCTCCCTGCGAATTTGCCGACTTCGGTAGAGCAACTATCGAAAAGTGAAAAGTTCAGTTTTGGCAGTGTGGAGTTATGGGTCGAAGATGGTCGAGTAATCCAAATCGGCGTGAGAGCAGGTTATGAGGGAACCCTCCACAGTACAATCGGGATAGGCTCAACAATTGCAGAGGTTCAAAGCGCAATTGGTGAAGTGATCGAGGACGACGAAGATAATTTGGTGGTGCCTAACGAAGATGGTTGGTGTTTTGAAACTGAGGTTTGGCAAAATGGCGAGAAGGTTGAAGATAACCTCAGCTCACGCATATCCGCGATTCTTGTTTACCCGGCAGCGCATGAGTCATGAATTTCATTCTCATCTGGTAGTCGTGAAGTCTCGATGAGCAAAGTGAGTCTTGCGCTCTGTGAAAATGCCTAACAATGCGTGCACTCGACGCTGGGGAGTCTGCGCGTTTTTCAGGCATTTTCTCCGCCTCAGCTTTTTTCTCATTGGACGGCTTCGCCGTCCCCGCCCCAGCGCGAGTAACGCTCACCGTTAGGCGGCTATACCACAAAGTGATATCGGTTCGATTTGGTCCAATCAATCACTGTGGTATCCTCACGAGCAGTAAACCTACTCTGCCTGATCTTTCTGGCCGAAGGGACACTGCCATCAACTTTAACAGAAATCTTTTGGACACTGATTATGGACATGAGAAATATCTCTTTTAGCGTCACTAATTGGTCGCAAATCGTCCCTATCGAGCACAAAGGTGAAACCGGAACGGCCTATTGGCGCACCCAGCAATTTGATAATATTCGGGTTCGCCTGGTGGAGTATAGTCCAGGCTATCTGGCTGATCATTGGTGCACAAAAGGTCATATTCTGTTCTGTTTGGAAGGCGAACTCCATACCGAGCTTGCTGATGGGCGAGAGTTTCTCCTCACACCAGGGACAAGTTATCAAGTGGCTGACAATGCAGAACCGCATCGTTCGTATACTCCAAGTGGAGTTAAGCTTTTCATTGTTGACTAATGAAAGAGTTAGGTAGGTTGTCTTATTTCAGCTAGAAGGCCGCCTAACACAGCGTGCAGTGGATGGTGGGGAGTCGCCGCGTTTTTCAAGCTGTTTCTGGCTTTGGGCGTTTTCCATTTCGACGACGAGTCGGCTCTCCGCCCCACCACCACTAACGCTCACCGTTGGGTGGCAAAATATGTCATTCCCTAATACCTTTTTAACTAAGCTGTGCTACTATGAATCGTAAGGAGCTATTGAAATGTTAGACACTTTGTTTTTGGTATCTCTAAATATAGTGTCGCAGGTCTTTTCCACCTTGATCGTGGATATTGTCAAATACCTGAGCAAAAAGAATATGCGAGTCTTCCGCGGCAGCCGCCTCTCATAAACTCTCTCAGCATGCAGAAAGAAAAACGATTTGCCTTCAGCCATTGTGTGGAAGGCAAATTTTGTTATAGGCTGTTTAGGTCACGCTCAGCTTTAGTCATGGCTCATTGGGTCGATTGTCAAGTGGGTAGGCTTTTCTCTGCAATATCCAGGGTGGTAAATATTCGATTTCCTTGGCATGGTCGGTTTGGGAGCCAGAAGGAAGTCTTTGAATCGCATGAGTTCTGGCAGGTTATGATATTTGTCAGTTGTTCCAAGTCGGGGTTCGTGCCATAATTTGTCAGGCGGTTATCGAGCCTGTCGGCGGTGAGGTCTGGTTTCTGGCTGCAGTCTGGCGTTCTGGGAAGCCACCCAACACAGCGTGCACCCGACGGGTGGGAGTCGCCGCGTTTTCAGGCAGTTTTTGTGGCTCGAAGTTGGTTCCGACTAAATGTGTTGTCTCGTCCCGCCCACCCGCGGGTAACGCCAGCCGTTGGGTGGCCGATGAATAACGAAGGGCAATAAAGAATGTATACATCAAAGGATTTTCCTGGCACATTGCAACACCAACGAATACTCCAGGCCATTACATCCTATTATGAAAATGATCCACGTATATTAGCTCTCACAGTGTTTGGTTCCCTTGGCCGTGGGAATTGGGATGGCTACTCTGATCTGGATCTCGACGTGGTGATAGCAGACGAAATCAAGATCGACGTCGAGGCAGAACTTATCCAATTAGGCGCCTCCCTCGCATCGGTTGATGAACAAATTGCTCTGCTGATCCCCGACGAGGACGATGCGGATGTTGTATTTAAGTCATTAATGGAGTTATCCATTCGATACCATCCTCTCAGAAATACCAGTCCCAACATCGTCGACAGCATGGTGCTTTTATTGGGGCGCATCGATCTCTCCGCTATTGAAGCCGCAGGCGTGGCGAACCGGAGGTTGGATGATGAACCCCTTGGCAAAGAACTTGATCGATGCATCCGTTATGCTCTCGAGGTAGACAGTGCCTTACATCGAGGATATCTCTGGTCAGCCATTGAACTTTTGCATTACATGCGCCATAGCATTATGGAGCTGTTTACCCACAGTCATCGGGGACAACGACCCTATCAATTCTTCCAAAAAGAGGCGGATCAGCAGATGCAAGTTCGGCTGGGTGCCACATTACCGCGCTATGATCTCAAGACGGCGCAGGAGGCTCTTTTGCAATTCATGAGTATTCTCACCAATGACCTGGAGCAGCTAACCGATGGTCAGGTCCACTTAACAAAGGCACATGTAGAATTGCTCAACGCAATTCGTTCTCGGCAGAGTGAGCTTGAGTTTTAATGCCACCCAACACAGCGTGCACCCGACGGGTGGGAGTCGCCGCGTTTTCAGGCAGGTTGCGTGGCTTGAAGTTGGCTCCGTCAAAATGGCGTGCCTCGTCCCGCCCACCCGCGGGTAACGCACACCGTTAGGTGCGGGCAAAGAAAGAGAATCAATTATTTAAAGCCATGGTAATAATCTGTCTCAATGAGCGCGCAGCACGCAGTTTACGAAAGGTCAGGTCCTTTTCTGGCTCGTCCGCGAGAGCTTCGAATAAAATGGGCAAAGGTCTTGTGCTTATGAAGTCACCGCACCTAACAAAGCGTGCACCCGACGCTGGGGAGTCTGCGCGTTTTCAAGCATTTTCCTCGCCTCAGCTTTTTTCTCAGTGGACAGCTTCGCCGTCTCTCCGCCCCAGCGCGAGTAACGCAGACCGTTAGGCACTTCTTTCATGCCATCTTCAAAGAAAACCATACAAACAGTCTTATACGAATTGAG
>DASTJG010000613.1:0-6363 GCA_035716785.1 Anaerolineales bacterium | reverse complement strand
GGCAGTTTTGGGAGAGGTGCTGATCACATTCACAGCCTCATATCGCGCTCCGTCCGAAAGACCGCTCACAATGCCGTTGATCTGCCGCGATGACACATAGGGTTGCAGCAACGGGTCCGCCTGTGCGCTCGCAATGACAAGCAGTGGTTGACCGGTCAAAAGAGGATCTTTCTGTTTTTGCGCGTACAGCTGTTCCACCCAGACCCGGCCTGATTCCGCATGATCGGTCATCAGAATCACTGCAGAATAATCAGAAAGTGATTGAATACCCTGGCCACGCACAGCAGGAATAACTTTATCTGGTCCTTTGACAAACCCTAATGCACCCGCGGAGCCACCGGGCAAATACCCCAAATTAAAGTATTGTTGGCCTGCCACATATCCAAACCCATCATTACTATCATTACCATCAGCGGAGATTGGAACATTGATTTTCGTGTTTGTCATTAATCGCTCGACCAGACCGGGTCCGCTCGAGGAAGTAGAGACAAAGGAAAGAGTGGGATGACGCAAGACCACATGCGACAGAACTGTTCCGCCCACAGCTTCCATTTCACCTGCCAGAGCGGGTTCATAATCGACAATGACCAATACGCGTCCACCTTCAGGAATATTCCCAACAATATCCGAAGCAGGCTTCAACTCTGGTGGCAATTCAACCGATGGGATCGACATCGCAGTCGACCGCAGAGCAACAATCGCGCCAAGAACAAGCAAAAACAGACCGGCAAGCATCCAACGCAGCCAGCGCTGGGATCCAATCAAGGGAGAAGTAACCAGCGCGCGCGGGCTTGTCTCACTTCCCAGGATCTGCTCCAGCAAGGCCGCGCCCGCCTGCTGTTCGTCTGTAACCTGTAATTTCAAAGAGATGGACTTGGGCCTGCTTGAAGAGCCAATAGGCATGCCGGGGATCACGCCGCGGAGTCCCGCAAGTGGACCTTCTTTTTCCTCAGGCTCATCCTCGGTCCCTGTAGCGGATTCAGAAATGACCGCTTCGACAGGTCGCATGGCCTGTACCCAGGATGGCAGCTCGACCGGCGCCAGGGACTCGGCACCCTCAACCGGCGAGGGAGAGGCTTCCTGTGAACGAAGCTCGTCCATTGTTGGTTCGGCGCGTGAGAGCCAGTCAGGCATCTCTGCCGAGAAAAGCGAATCGAGATCCTGGCCCGAAAGAGCTGGGGTCTCGCCTGGTGTAGAGAAAACATCTGTAAACGGAGCCGACTGAGGCGGCTGCGCAGCGGGCAGCGTCTCCTCTACGGGCTGGCCCTTGTCCGTGAACCAATCCAGGGAGGCGTCACCAGGAGGCGGCATGGAAGGTGTTTCCAATGCACTCTTCAGCCAGTCGGGTTCTGCATCCTCCTTTTTGAAAGGTAGAGCAGCCTGTGCTGTCGATTCTGGTTCGGCAAATGGTGGGGTGAACTGCGTCCCTGACTGTCCGCCAAACTCATTGAGCCAGCTCAGATCGTCCTGTGATGAAGATAAACTTTCCGGCGCGGACTCAACAGGTTGTGATGGCTCCGCTGTTTCACCAGGTTCATTGAGCCAGCTAAGATCCTCCTGCGCTGAAGGGAAAGTCGCTGGCGTAGATGCAGCAGGCTGCGATGGTTCTGCCGGAGCACCCAGATTGCTGAGCCAGCTTAGATCTTCATCTGAAACAAAAGATTGTGCGGCAGCCGGCTTCTCAGGCGCGGCGTCAAAGGGTTGAGGTTCGGAGGCTGCGCCCAAATCGTTCAACCAACCCAGATCATCTTCTTTTCTTGGCGGAGGCTGCGCAAAGGGTTGCGCAGCAATCGGCTGTTGAGGCTCTTCAATACCCGCCAGATTATCCAGCCAGCTCAAATCTTCCTGTGAACCGGATGGTGCTGATGGAGCGGAGGGCGCTTCAAAATTCGCCATCCAGTCCGTGCCTTGTTTGGGGGCTCGAAGATCTCCAGTCTGCTTTGATGCCTCTTCGAGATTATGAAGCCAGCTTAAATCCTCTTCTTCTTTGGGAGCCGGTTCCGGTTGAGATGGTTTCGGTGAATCAAAACCACTCAGCCAGCCCTCCTCAACCTGAGGCTGTGCATCAGAGCCAACATCAACGATCTCTTCCGGTTGCTCAGATGCCTCTGTGAACCATCTTGATAACTCATCAACCGTAGAATCTGATGACTGATCAGCCGCGTGATCCAGAAATGGTGGGGCTTCCTCCTGAACCGGTTCACTGGCAGGCGCGGCTTCGCTTTGTCTGAACTGCGCAAAAAAGTCCGATTCTGGTTCCGGTTTTGAGACAGGCGCGGGAGCCGCTGGGGTTGGACCCGCGAGAGGATTGATACTTGCCAGCCAGTCAGGGATATCATCATCGCCGGCATCATTTGACTGCGAGGCAAGTCCTGCTAAAAGATCGGGCGGCTCGTTCTTTTCGACTTTGGGCCGGGCAGCCTCTTGCGCTGCATCCTCTTCTGCCGAGGACTTTGCCTGCTGGCGCACGTTTCGCAGCCATTCCGGCAGGACGGGTTCCAACTCGCCTGTATTTTTCTTTGTGGGTGCATCACCGATCCGCAGGACAGAATCTGACTTTAACGGCGTCTGACAAAACTGACAGAGATCCAGAAGATCTGGATTATTCCTTCCACACTTTGGGCAACGAAGTTCAGCCACGATCAATTCCCTCCATACGGACGATCCACACCGAACAACACGCGCAGTCCGGTCAACAACGTTCCCAATGCAATACCGATCAACAAACCACGTGCGCCGCCGCGGGAGAATATGCCCAGGAAATTAATCATAGCTTGATCACCTGGGACAAGCCCCAAAGGTGTTAGTACGATCAAGATCAGAAAAACCAGAGCAACAGCCAGGAAAACCACACTCATCGCATCCACACGCCGGCGTAAAAGACGGATGCTGGCATAGATGAGCGTGACCGCCAGGATCGCCATCAGAGAGGCTTCCACCGGAACGATGATCGCGTCAACTGCCAGGCGTACATACCGATCTTCAGGCCCTAAAAGTAATCCAACCCCAAGCGTCCCAACCAGCGAGATGACCAGCAGCACGCTATACATGCCGCCTTTTTGACGTGTACGGAATTTTTCTGTGTGCACCACGACCAGATTTACGATCCCAACGATTACAGCCCAGCCTGCAATGAAGATCGCCTCGTCGATCAGCATCATCTGGAGATCGACCAATGCATCCATCTGGATGAAATATCCCACTAAAACAAACAAGCCTGCAGCGATGGCAATTGCCGTGATAAAGACGCGCATTAGATGGGAGCTCCGATCATTTTCAAGCCAGCACCAACGATCAGGGCCAGGATGATCAGCCAGCGCAGCACATCCTGGACATTCAGGCTGGCTTCATGAGATGCACCTGCGCCCACATAGGCGCCCGCTGCGAATAATTCCTCTCCGATCAATGGCTCCTGCGAAGAGGCATAAAAGATGGACTGCGCAGAAAGATTATCGCTTGCGGCGATCAAACTCGTGTTTTCGCGATCCGAGGCTTCGGCCAGTAATCCGGCCTCTGGGCCAAGATCGCCCAGGATAATGTTTACAGAGACATTTTCGTCGTGGATGGCGGGGACAGCTCCTGCCGCGTAGGAGAAGGGCGTCAGACCGGTCAAACGTCCGGTGGTGAAGCGGTACTGTTCCTCCGCGCCCGCGGCGCGATAACCGGATTGCAAAGTGTCCTGTGAAAGGATAGCCAGTGTAGGATCCCCGGATGTGGCAACGGGCGGGCGATCGCTCACTGATGTGCGTTCGGCGAGTCTGCGCAGCATTGCCAGCCCAGCCAGCGCCGAGCCACCGCGCGCCGTGAAGAGATTACCGCGTCCAAGTGAAATGTGCAGGCGCGTACCATTCTCAACGGCCAGCCCGACCGAACGATTGAGCTGTTCATATGCATCAATGCTGCGGAAAGATGCAGGTGACTTGCGTCTTAAAAATGTAAAAACAAGCAAAAGGATCGCGGCAAGAATCAGTAAACCCAGAGCAAACATTACGACTCCTCCCCACGCAGGTAACGGGCAAAGGCCTGCACCTCTTCATCTTCTTCGAGCATGTGAGCGAATGAACCCCACAAACTCGCTCGGTTCCCACCCAGAAACGGCTGACCGATATAGAGCGCCTGCGCACCAAGCATGGTGAGAGGTGCACCCGCCTCAAACAGCCATGAAGCAAGTCCATCCAACTTGAAGCGACGCAATGTTTCAGCCCAATGGGACCACTCTGGACGTGGTTGCATGAATGAAGTATAGCATATTTTAATCCTGACCTGACTCCCTGCAAGGCGCCTGAAATATCAGGCACATTACGAATTTAATAGCTGGTTTTGGGCATTCACCGTCATAGTATAATGACGGCAGTATTTTTCATGGAGGAACCATGACGGAGAAAAAAATCCGTGTGCTTGTTGCAAAACCAGGGCTGGATGGACATGATCGGGGCGCAAAAGTCGTTGCGCGGGCCTTGCGCGATGCCGGTATGGAAGTGATCTACACGGGCTTGCGCCAGACCCCCGAGATGATCGCGGAAGCCGCACTGCAGGAGGACGTGGACATTGTTGGATTGTCCATTCTCTCCGGCGCGCATATGGCACTCGCCCCGCGCATTTTGGAACTGCTCAAAAAGAACGGGCAGGATCAGGTCCAGGTGTTCATCGGAGGCATCATACCCGATGAAGACATGCCACGATTAAAAGAGATGGGCATCACGGGAATCTATGGCCCGGGTGCATCCACAGAGGATATCATCAAAGATGTCCGTGAGGCCGTAAAATTACGTGGCGCCTGAGCGCCACGTAATTTCGTGTATAAGAGGAATATGGCGCTGACAGAATCTGTATTGGAAGGGAACCGGCTTGCCCTGGCACGTCTGCTCACGCAGGTGGAAAATGATTCCCCTGAAGGCCGTGCCGCGCTGGCTGAACTCTTTCCACATACCGGCAAGGCCCATCTGATCGGCATCACCGGCGCACCGGGGACGGGAAAATCTTCGCTTGTCAATCAGCTTGCCCTTCATTACAGAAAAAATACCAAAAAGAAAGTTGCCATTGTAGCAGTAGACCCTTCGAGTCCGTTCACGGGCGGGGCCGTGCTTGGCGACCGGGTGCGCATGCGCGACCTTTCCGGCGATGATGGCATTTTCATTCGTTCGATGGCTTCACGCGGTTCGCTGGGAGGCATTGCCCGGAAGACCGCTTCCATCGTGCAGGTCTTCGACGCCGCGGGATATGAGATCATCATCATCGAAACGGTTGGCGCAGGCCAGAGCGAAGTGGACGTGGCGCGCCTGGCCCACACCACTGTCGTTGTGGAAGCGCCCGGACTCGGGGATGAGATCCAGGCCATCAAGGCGGGAATCCTGGAGATCGCGGACGTGCTCGTCGTCAACAAAGCAGATCGTCCCGGTGTGGAAAACACAGAACGCGCGCTGCGCTCCACGCTCGAGCTGGCTCACCCGACGAAGCGCGTATTCCGCCATCATGGCAAAGCGATGCAAACAAACGCAGACTCTCAGAGTGACATAGACAAAGAGATCTGGATCCCTCCGATCAACAAAACGGTTGCCACAGAGGGCAAGGGTATTGCCGGGGTGGTTGAATCGATCGCAAAGCATGCTGCGCACTTACGCCAGAGCGGAGATTGGGCCGCTCGTGACCGCGCCAGGCTGGGGTCCGAAATGGAGGCGCTGCTGCGAGAGACACTGCTGGATCGTTTCCTTGAGAGCGTCCCGCAGGTAAAATACGAAGAGATGATCGAGAAGGTCACCAACAGGAACATTTCCCCATACGAGGCCGTTAAATCCCTGTTGAATGGTAAACAGGTTTAATATTTAGAAAAGGTTTGAAAGCAAGGAGCAACGATGTCACAACACAGTCATGGTCACGAAATAAAAATGTATGGAGATATCAAACTTTATGCCGGTTCCGGTTCGCCCGACCTTGCGCAGAAAATTGCGGAGTATCTCGGGCAGCAACTGAGTCCGCGTGAAATCGTCCAGTTCCCAAATGAGAATATCTTTGTGAAGCTGAACACCAGCGCGCGTGGGCAGGATGTGTATGTGATCCAGACGACGGCCTCACCCGTTCATTACAATTTGATGGAATTGCTCATCATGATCCAGACCCTGCGCCTGGATTCTGCCGCACGCATCACGGCCGTGGTCCCCTATCTTTGTTACGGTCGTTCGGATAAGAAGGACCAGCCGCGTATCCCGATCACTGCCCGCCTGGTAACCGATATGCTCGAGATCGCAGGTGCAGACCGTTATATGACGTTCGACCCACATGCCGGACAATTACAGGGCTTCTTTTCCATCCCCGGCGATGTGCTAACCGCTACCCACATGATCACCGACCATATCAAAGCACACC
>DASTJG010000612.1:0-10265 GCA_035716785.1 Anaerolineales bacterium | reverse complement strand
AAACGCGGTCCCGGTCGGCTGACCAGATCATCGTCGAACGGGACAACTTTCTCATTTTTCACGGCACTCAAATTTTCCCAACCCGGGCGGGAGGTGACCATTTCCGGTGTGACACCCCATATCGAATCACCCAGGATAATATATTCCGGATCCGCGGCAACGATCTGCTCGAGGCTCATTTGAGGGTAGCTATCCAGGTCTGCCGCGATGTTGGCACCTCCGGCGCGCTCGATCAGCAGAGTAATAAATGTACCTTTGCCAGCAGTCCAGGGCTTGGAAGGATCGGTACTGTCCAGTTCGTAAAAGACACTGGGATGTGAGCTGACCGAAGCGATCTTTTCATCGACTGCGGCGACACGTTCCTTGAGCGATTCAATCAACTCGGCGGCTTCTGCTTCGTGTCCCGTCAATTGAGCAACGATCTCCAGATTGCCGTACATTTCCTCCAGAGTAAGCGGGTTGTTCAAATAGTAGACTGTAATGTCCAGATTTTCCAGGGCCTTGACCTGTTCAGGGGCATTGATATTGGCAGCAAGGACAAGATCGGGTTGGAGGGAAACGATCATCTCTATATTCAATTCATCAAAAGCAGAGCCGATATTCGCGACACTCCGGGCGGCTTCCGGGTCGTCTGAATATTCGTCGCGTCCCACCACCTGGTCACCGGCGCCGATCGCGAACAGGATTTCTGTGTTCGATGGCGCGATGGAAACGATGCGCTGTGCAGGGCCGTCCAGGGTCACTGTGCGGCCGAGGCCGTCGGTGAAGGTCAGGGTGGTGGAGTCCGCGGGAGCCTCTGTGGCAGGCGCTTCCGTTGCAACAGGAGCAGTCGTCGGCGTGGCCTGGGGCGTGCACGCAGCCATCAGCGCGATAAGTAAAGTGACTAGCAAAACTTTTCGTAACATGGTTTCTCCGTTTCAGTGTCAGGAATCAAAATCCCCAGTTGAAGACTGGGGAGGTAGGAGAGGCAATCCGAGTGGGCCGTCCTCCACCTCCTTCCGCGAGAGTGTGGTAGAACCGACCAGAGCGGGCGACCTGACTTATTAGTTGTTAGCTGTCAGCTTTTAACCCTAAGGCTAAACGCTAATGGCTAATGGCTAATTCACAGTTGCGCGACAGTGTCGGAATTCCACCGACTTCGCCGCTGACTGGTTCTATTCGATTGTCGATATTTTATGCCGCAGGTACGGTAAAGTCAATGATGGGTTTCCTTGGACGACGGATACTCAGATAAAGAAGAGCAGCCGTTACAACCGTCGCAGGCAGCAAGGAGATATTGCCAGCACGTCCATAGAGGATGATCAAAACCGTTGGAACGAGATAACAGACGGCCACAATGATTTTTTGTACGAGACTCCCCCGGTTGATCAGCGCCGCAAAGGGGATCAGCAGAAGCAGGTAATCATAATTGTAAAGATAGGGACTGACGAGCAACGTGACAAGTGTTGCTGCACCCAACAACAGTTCATGGGATCGAAATAACGAGGAGCGAATGAAGTAGAACAGGATGCCGAAAAGGATCAGCAGTACAAGGGCAACCCATATCGCATTTGCAAGGGAACCATCCAGGAGCCAGCGCGAGGTCCATACCGGCAGGCTCGCACATTCGGAGCATGCCGTCACATTGCCCTCATTCTGATAATTCAACAGCATCTTCGGATAGCTGAGCGGCCAGGCAGGGTCGGCAATAAAGCCGACGATGAAAAGAAAAATGCCCGCGCCGAGGATAGAACGGATCGCGCGCCGCCCGAAGTCGCTCCTGCTTCCGATCAGCCACACCAACGCTGACAGCAGGATCAGCGCCCCAATATGCGGCTTGAAGGTGAGCAGCACTGCGCCGAGGGTTGCCAGCGCGACGTTTTCCTTGCGCAGGGAATAAACCAGCAACGCTGTTCCCAGCAGAACCGGAAAATCATATTGTCCGACCGATAACGCTCCCAGTACAGGCAGAAAGAACAGAGCCAGAGGAAAAGCAAGCAGCCGCATCCGCCCCGACCATCCATCCGTGAGGAACCAAACGGAAAGGAACAGCATGACAAGATTGAGTTCGAACCACAATGTCACCGCGACCCTGGCAGGCAGCAAGCCCAAATAAAACGTGCTCAACGCATACCAGGGCGGATACGGGAAGCGCGCTAAAAAGAATTTCTCCGCCGGGAGTCCTGAGTGTTGTTGTGCAAGTGCCTCCACCTTTGGAAGATCATAAATGGGAATGCCGTTGACGAGGGCCAGGTCCGTGTTGTAGAGGGCGCTGAAATCGGACCCGGCCGGGAGGGCATTGGGAACATACAAAGCAACTGCAAACATACCAACTGCAATTGCGATCACAAGGAAAAGGATGAGAAAGTTGAGATTACGCTTCATTGATTTTCACTTTGCCTGGCAATTGTCCTGATTAAACCCCGAAAGTCCATTAAATGGAATGGATAGAGAAGATACCAGTATAAAAACCCGGGCAGTCCGCGCGGGGAGAAGAAAACCGTTTGCGCAATGTTGGTCAAATTGGCAATTTGACCAACGCGCCATTCGATCCAGTTCCTGCCGGCGATTTGATTTTGTATAGTGGCAACAACCCATCCACTTGCCTCATTCACTTCCAGCGGCCAGTTTTGTTCTTCGGCAAGTCTCATGATCGTATGCAGTACTCTTTCAGGCTCGGCATTAACCGCAATTTCACGATGATCCACAAAACAGCCTTCATGCTTGAGAGTCTTCCAGACTTCGGAAGTCTTTAAGGAGTCATCATCTGTCTCACTCTGGGGCAGACTTCCCAAATCCCTTCCTACTTCCCAGACTCGCTCGATGTGGGCCGGATGTGTTCTTGCAAGCGCATCTTGTATCGCGCTCACAAAGTCGATCAGTTTGACATCGGGAAATACTTTCAAGGCTTCCGGGTGCTTGACAAAACTATCGGAAGACAACCCGTGGATCAAGGCATATGCGATTGGATAGGGCACCGGGGTCATGAGCGCCACACCGAATGCCATGAACCAGAGCGGGGTACCGGGAAGCAGGAACATCCTGCGCCGGAGTCCTCGCAGGCGAGCATAATTCAGCATCAAATTCTCATACATCAGGATATCGGGACCACCGATCTCGAAGATACCTCCGCGCCCATTTGGATTCGTCAGCGCGGCAAGGAGATAGTCGATCACATTCTGGATGGCAATTGGCTGGGATTTGTTTTTCATCCATAACGGTCCCGGCACAATCGGGAACAGCTCGGTCATGAAGCGGATCATTTCAAACGAAATACTTCCCGAGCCGATGATCACTCCCGCCCGAAACTCAGTCACCGGGACATTACCCTCACGCAAAACCCGTCCCGTTTCGATGCGCGAGCGCATGTGGGGCGCGATGTCCTGTTCGGGATCCGCAAGCCCACCGAGGTAAATGATATGTTCAACGCCTGCTATCTCTGCCGCGAAAGCGAAGGCCCGTGCACTGTTCAATTCGAGGGCAGTGTATCCATGCCCATAAGACATACTGTGAACCAGATAATAAGCAGTATGAACACCCGCCAGCGCGGCGTGAAGAGTTGACGGGTTCATGACATCGGCTTGAACCACTTCCACATGGCGGAACCAGCTGCGGCCTTTGAGGCGGAGCGGTTCACGGGCCAGGCAACGCACGCGATAACCTGCATCCAGCAAGCGGGGGATCAAACGGCTGGCAATATAGCCAGTTGCACCTGTTACAAGAATCAGCTTATCAGTAAGCATCGGCTAGTGTATGTGCACGTGAAGCGATCTCTCGTATGAGACCATCGAAAATAAATTTATGAAACGGCCACATGGCAAACCAGTAAAAGTTACCCAGGACTCCATAGGGTGCGAAATAAGCGGTGACGGTAAGAAGTGTTTGATCGTTTTGGGGAACCGACTCGAACTGCAGCCATGCCTTGCCAGGCACTCTCATCTCGGCACGTAAACGCAGTAAGCGACCGTCTTCTACCTCCTCGACGCGCCAGAAATCGAGCGAATCGCCTGCGCGAATCTCATCCGGGTGACGGCGCCCACGCCGCAGCCCCACACCACCGACAGCTTTGTCGAGCCAGCCCCGGATGCTCCAGGCCCAATCCATGTACAACCAGCCGCGTTTACCACCGATCGCCGCGTAGGATCGAAATACATCTTGCGGGGAAAGATCGAGCAACTTTTGTCGCGTTTCGATGAACATCCCTTCCTCATTCGCGAACTTGTACGGTTTGACGTCACCTGCGACAGTCACCAGTGCATCTGCCCAGCTTGTTTCGACATCATCACCCTGGATGCGACCCAGAGCAAGATGAACAGCAGTATGGAAATCGATGGGTTTGATCTGTGGGAATAGTTTCTTTGCCGTCTCATCGCGGACGATGAGCTGGGCGCGCAATCCTTCGATCAGCGGCAATACAATACGCCAATGGATCGGCGTTACCATATGTACCCAGTAGGCAGAGAGGCGCGGCGCGTAAACCGGTACGCGGACGAGAATACGTTTGAGCCCGCGCTCTTTGGCATAACCAAGCAACATATCGGCATAGGTCAGACGGGTCGGACCGCCGATTTCGATCATCCGGCCAACGCTTTCGGGAGTCTTGAGCGCTTCGATCAGATAGGACAGCACATCCCGGATCGCGATCGGTTGGGCCTGTGAGAAATACCAGGCCGGGCAGACCAAAACGGGTTCACGCTCGGTAAGATAACGGACCATTTCAAATAACACCGACCCGGAACCGACGATCATACCCGCCCGGAACTCGGTCACCGGCACACTGCTATGCCGCAGGATATACCCGGTCTCATGGCGGGCACGCAGGTATGGGGAGAGATTCGTTGTGGGGTCGACCAGTTCGCCGAAATAAATGATGCGCTCAATGTCTGCCTCACCGGCAGCTTCGGCAAATTTGCGCGCCACTTCGAGATCGCGGTTGGCGCTGTCACGCCCGCCCTGTTTGCCATGGATGAGATAATATGCGACCGAGACATCTTTCATGCCTTCGGCTAATGTGCCCGTGTCGAGCGCGTCCCCGCTGACGACCTCGACGTGTTTCAGCCAGGGACGTCCCTGCAGGCGGTTCGGGTCGCGGACAAGGCAGCGGACGCGGTAGCCCGCTTCGACCAGTCGCGGCACCAGCCGCCCGCCAACATAGCCGGTTGCACCTGTGACAAGGATGAGTTTGGATGAGTTCATGTCTGAGTCCACTAATCTGCGCCAATCTGCACTAATTTTCAATTCGCGGAGATTAGCGCAGATTAGTGGATAAGCCTTAGGAAATTGTATCCTACCCGTTCAATTCTATGCTATCATGAAAGCTGATTATGCAGGCGGCGAACACCCCCACAACCAACCGCATCCAGGAACAACTGACCACACGGCTCCCGCTGATGTGGTTTTCGCTTGCCTTTCTGACAGGGATTGTTATCGCACGCATCTACCCCCTGCACTTGCTTGTGTGGATCACGCTGGTCATTGTTGCAGTTGTCCTTGTCATTCTTTCCCAGGTTCTTGCCCCGCGCTTGCCTGACGCATTTCCTCTTCATCCTTTTGCTTTTATCCTGCTGACCGCTTTCTGCCTGGGTGGAATGCGGTACCAGATGTCTGTACCGCGCTTCAATGCTTTCCACATCGCATTCTACAACGACCGGGACTACGACTTGCTCATCACGGGCACGCTCATCGAGCCGCCTGACTATCGCGATAACTACACCAATCTGCGCCTCCGGGTCAGCGAAGTGGACACAGGTGACGGCAACCTGCCTGCCAATGGCTTACTGCTGGCGCGTGTTTCCAACAATCAGGTGTTTCACTACGGAGAAATCCTGCGCCTGCGCGGCAAGCTAAAGACCCCACCGGAGAATGAAGAGTTTTCGTACCGCGATTACCTGGCTGCGGAGCATATCCATTCGTATATGTCCAGCGCAGAAGTAACGGTCCTGCCGGGCAGAGGCGGGAATCTGGTATCCGCCGCGCTGTATGAGTTCAAGGAAAAATCGCTCGAAAATATCTATCGCCTGTTTCCGGACCCTGAGTCGTCCCTGCTGGCAGGGATTTTGCTCGGCGTGGACACAGGTCTCACTCAGAAACTGCAGCAGGCTTTCAAGAACACCGGCACGGCCCACATCATTGCCATCTCGGGTTTCAACATCAGCATCATCGCCGGGTTGTTCGTGACATTCTTTAGTCGCTTCCTGGGTCCGCGGCGCGGCGCGCTGTTGGCGGCGATCGGAATTTTCTTTTATACGATTCTGGTTGGCGGAGACGCGGCGGTGGTGCGTGCCGCCATCATGGGAACTCTGGCTCTCTTTGCGAGACAGATCGGCCGCCGCCAGGCTGCATTGAATACGCTACTTGCCGTGGCGCTGGTGATGTGTTTGTGGAATCCGCTGTATCTTTGGGATGTGGGCTTCCAGCTTTCGTTCTTTGCCACTCTGGGACTCATCCTGTACGCAGACCCTTTTTCTCAATTCGCGAATAGAATTATCACAAAATATTTTCCACCGGCAATCGCCGGACGCTTCACGAAATTGTTTTCAGAATTCGTCCTGCTCACGTTCGCAGCACAGTTAACTACCATTCCAATCATGGCTTACCACTTCAAACGCATTTCGCTTGTGTCGTTTATCGCCAATCCGTTTATCCTGCCCGCCCAACCGGCGGTGATGATCCTCGGCGGGCTTGCAGTGCTGCTAAGTCTCGTCTGGCTTCCGCTGGGACAGCTCGCTGGCTGGATCACCTGGCCGTTCGTCGTGTACACCATCCGCATGGTGGAGATCTTCGACCGCATCCCGCATGGGACGATCTTCCTTGGGAATTTCTCTGTCTGGTTCGTCATTCTTTTTTACGCTACGCTCTTTTCCGTGACCTTTGGCGCGCCCCAAATCAAAACGTGGTTCCAGTCCGCGAACCGGGATCGGATCAGGGTGCCCACGGGCGTCGGTTTGGTTGTCCTGGTGCTGGCTTTGTTGTTGGTCTGGCGCGCCGCGGCGGCCGTTCCCGATCAGCGCCTGCACGTTACGTTTCTGGATGTCGGCTCTGCCGAGGGGGTGCTGATCCAGACACCGAAGGGTAAACATATCCTGATCAACGGCGGGCCCAGCGTGACGACTCTTTCGGACGAACTGGGCAGGCGGTTACCTACGTTCAACCGCAAGCTGGACTGGCTGATCGTCGCG
This sequence comes from Anaerolineales bacterium, assembly GCA_035716785.1. GTDB lineage: Bacteria > Chloroflexota > Anaerolineae > Anaerolineales > Villigracilaceae > Defluviilinea. The sequence continues at coordinate 3,108 of DASTJG010000612.1, read as the reverse complement.
GCGACGGAGGAAAACGATGTCGCGGCGCTGCCGCGCGTTATCGATCGCTACTCGCCCGACGCGGTCCTGTGGAGCGGCAATGTGGAAGCGTCGTTTTCGTCGCGCGTATTGAACGATTACTTATCGTTGCGCGATATCGATGTGATCGCCGCCGAGCCTGAGCAGATGCTGGATCTGGGCGATGGGGCAAGCCTGCGCGCCCTGACGGTCGGTCCGCGCGGCGCAGTGTTGTTGATCGAATGGAAGAATTTCCGCGCCTTGCTGCCGATCGGCATGAGTTTCGAAGCGCTGGATGAATTGCGCAACGGCGCAAGCGTCGGTCCGGTCAACGTACTCCTGCTTGCAGACGCCGGGTACGCGGTCTCGAACCCGCCGGAATGGATCGCGAATCTCAACCCGGAGCTGGTGCTGCTCAGCGTGGACGCGGCCGATGAGTTTGGCATGCCCGATAGCGAAGTGCTGGAGACGGTCAAGGACTACGACCTGCTGCGCACCGATCAAAATGGATGGATCGAGATCGCAACGGATGGCGAACAGATGTGGGTGAATGTGGAACGGAAGTAAGAGCCACACACCCCGCATAATCAGTTTTATACTTAAGAATAAGGTGTTTTATCGATAAAGGAGTTGAATTATGAGCGAACTAACGATCAATGCCTCACAAATCCAGGGGGAGGTACCTGTGACGATTTTGCATTTGAGCGGGCATCTTCATGGCAACACAGAATCGGAACTGCTCGACCAGGCCCGCCAGGCTTTGGAAGATGGGTCGAAATATCTTTTGCTCGACCTTTCGGATGTGGACGTTCTCACCAGCGCAGGTTTGCGCGCCATTCACAATATCTTTAACTTGTTCACCCCCCAGGATGACATGGAGATCATCCGCCAGCATGGCGACGAACCCTATAAGTCGCCTTACCTGAAACTGGTCTGCCCTAACCCCGATGTTTACTATGTGTTGAATATTGCCGGCTTCCTGCAAAATATTCTGATCTTCAACAAAATGGATGAGGCTGTCAATTCATTTGCCGGTTAGCCTGTTCAGCGCGGTGACGAACGTCTCGACCATCTTCTCGATATTGATCTCTTCCTTCACGATCCGGTACGACTCTTCCCCCATCGTTCGCAGACGCGCTACATCCGATAGCGCCTCTTTCATTGCGGAAACGAGTGCCTCGAAATCGTCAGGCGGGATCTGCCATCCATTCCCCTTTCGGACGAGATCATCCTGCGTGCCATCCCCCTGCGCGACGATAACCGGCAGTCCATAACTCATCGCCTCTTGAACCGCAAGCCCACCGGTCCCGGGCAGGACGAAGAGGTCTGCTTCCGCGAAATAAGGTTTTAGCTCCATCCCATGTTTGGCCCCGATAAACTCCGCGCTCGGATAAATTTCCTGTGCAAGGGATTGAAGTTTTTCCCGTTCGGGACCGTCTCCAACGATAACCAGCCGCGGCTTGGATTCCATCTGCGCGCAGGCTTTCAACAAATGATCCACTCTCTTGCGCTCTTGTAATCTACCCACAAATAAAATCGTGAAATGGCCTGTGGTCGATGATCTATGGTCCAGCTTGAAAGCTGGCGCGTGCGCGACGGAATTATGTGCAACAAAGATCTTCTCGCGCGGAAAATCGAGCGCAGCATACTCGTCCGCGCCGCGCTGACTGTAGGCAATCAACCCGTCGAATTGATGGATAAACCCAGCCCAACCCTTCACCCCTATCCCTTTTCCCTTTGTTCCCGCTCCCAACCCCCAGCCAATGACTGGTTTGCCGTGGGCATGCATCCACCGCACAGCCGCGGGCGTCGAGAGGTAGCGCGGGTTCGCCTCGACAATCAATGCATCCGCCTTCCAGTTCTTGAGCCAGTCGATCAGCCCGATTTGATAACAAAGATACAAACTGCCGCTGAAGAGATGAATGTTATTTCCTAACTGGTAATCGGCAATTCGCAACTTATCGGTTGTTGCGATTCCTTCCACAGGACGCGGGAGTCCTGTGAACAGACTCATCCCGCCGTCACAGGCAGAGGCGAGCAGATCAAAAAACGGCGCGCGATAGTTGGGGAGGACGCGCTGCTGGAGTGCGAGCTTGCCGGAGAAACGAATCATGGAATGGGATGACAACGCGAGAAGATCACTGCGTATTCGTCGCGGTATTGCTCGCACCATTCCCTGGATTCTTCAACCCCCTGGATCAGAAAAGGTTGGGAACTGCGCGAGAGAAATAATAAGTTGACTTTATCTGCATCAAGGGACTCATCCCATTGCGGTCTGCCAGCAGAGATGGACTGATACTTTTCCCAATGCTCGGGTGGATAGGCATTGAAACGGTTATCGATCCACAGCAGGCGGGAAGGCAACGCGTACGTGAGATAACTGCTAAAGGTGTATTCCGCAAACAACGGTCCAGGAAGATCCGGGTGCGCCGCGAGCCACTCAGTCGCTGCAATGGGCGTCGTCACTGCATGATAAGGAGCCGGGCTATCCTGCCACCAGGATTCCCGGATGCCGGGTAACATCATCATAGGCAGGAACAGCAAGAATATACCCAAAGCAAAATTTAATTGTGAGTTTGATTCCTTCGCAACTGATTCACCTCGGAACGACTTCCATAACTCGCTGAGAAGCGGTCCGCTTAAGGTCGCCATGATGAACATGAACCAGATCACATAACGCAGGCCAGACAATGCCAGCCAGCCAAACCCCAGGAACCAGATCCATTCGAGGACGGATAAACGCCGAGGCGAGAGCGCAGCCAGAGGGATGAAAAGCAGCAGCCAGGCGTAGAAGATGTTCATCTGCCAGCCGGCATTGGAGGGAGGTCTCCATTCAGTTGCATACAACTGATCGGATGGAGAATTGAGCATAGCAGGCACAAATTGCCAGACGAAGATCCCGCGCGGATTGACGAGCGTGACCAGCAGGGATATCCCGAGCCAGATCGCGAGCCGCTTTCGATCTCCCGCTCCAAAGATGAGCGCCGACCCCATCAAAACGAAAGCCAGAATGAAAGAACCATGCAAGTTCACCCACAACAAGGTCATCAGTGGAAGAAGCCACATCCACTTTGGGCGTCCGTTCTGCCAGCGCCACAGGACCCATAACGT
>DASTJG010000611.1:0-4787 GCA_035716785.1 Anaerolineales bacterium | reverse complement strand
TTGTCTGCCGTACGCGCCTGTGCAGATACGATCGTCAAATGCGCACCCATCGAGCCAAACGGATTCGCCAACCTGCAATTTGCGGCGCTGGCGAACGTGGAGGCAGGTGCGCCGTTCTTCCCTGCCTCGTATCACAACAGTGACGAACCTGCCTTTGCAATTGCAACTGAGTCGGCAGATCTGGCAGTCTCAGCTTTTGAAAACGCTAAAACGCTGGAAGAAGGCAGAAAGAACTTGATCTCAGAAGTCACAAAACATGGGCAAACAATCACGCAAATCGCCCAATCCATCAATCACCCAATCACTAAATTCCTTGGCATCGACTTCTCGCTCGCGCCGTTCCCTGAGGATGGGATCTCGCTTGGCAATGCCGTCGAGCAAATGGGCGTGCCAAAGGTCGGCTTGCATGGCTCTCTCGCTGCTGCGGCGATCCTGACTGAAGCCATCGACCGCGCCGGCTTCCCTCACACCGGCTTCAGCGGATTCATGCAGCCGGTGCTCGAAGATTCTGTCCTGGCCAAACGTGCTGCCGAGGGAACGCTCACCATCAAAGATGCTATGTTGTATTCCGCAGTCTGCGGGACGGGATTGGACACGGTCCCCTTGCCTGGGGATACCACTGCGGAGCAGGTCACTCCCCTGCTGCTCGACCTTTGCGCCCTGGCTTTACGCCTCGACAAACCCCTGACTGCGCGTCTCATGCCCATTCCGGGCAAGAAGGCAGGCGATGAAACAAACTTCGATTTCGCCTTTTTCGCTCCCAGCCGCGTCATGGCTCTGGATGCGGAGGGATTGACGAAGGCCTTCTCCGGGACAGAGACATTTCACCTGTCTTCTCGAAAGCAACTACTATAAATTCTATCCAACCTTTAATTTCCACATCGTAAGCGGTTCGTCAAATCCCTTCACGTTTCCAGTAAAACGACTTAATGAATTGGGCCTTGCTGTCTGCGCGAGAAAATCCTGCACTTCCGGGTCATCATGGATCGTCTCGGATAAGATCAATTCCCCGCCCTGTGAGAAACCCGGCAGCCGCGCCGCGATATTCACCGTTGAACCGAAATAATCCAAACGCTCGTTCAAATTGACAACGATACAGGGACCTTTATGGATCCCGACCTTGAGCCAGAGCATGGGTTCCCCATATTTGGCAATTTGTGTCTGCGCGTTCCAGACCGCGCGCAACGCCGCGACCGGATCGCGGAAGGTCGCCATGACGGAATCGCCCATGGTTTTGACGATCGCTCCGCCTTCGGACGCAACGGACTGCTCCAGCATCTCGAAATGTTCGCGCACACGCCCAAACGCAGGGGCATCACCGATCTTGCGATACAGGCGGGTCGAGTCGCGTAAGTCGGTGAACATGAACGTGATGGATCCTATCGAGATCTCCTCACCTGGCCGGACCACTTCGCTCGCGAAGAGGTCACGAAAGACTTGTAGTGCAGTCACATCGGCCGCGGTCGAAGCCTGGTCGCTCCAGGCAGCGCGCTCGAGCTGAAAGGTTTGATCCGCTTCAGTGGCGTTGATCAGGTTGAGGGTCGGCAGGAGCGAAACATGCCCCTGTTCCGACGGCCATCCAAAAGGAGTCACGCGCAAGTCCAAACTGGGCAACCCGCCTGAAGACGCGTCCAAAGGCATGGAACCTGCCAGGGCGGACGAGCGCAGGGTGTAGCGTCCCGGTTCAAGCTGAAGATTCATAGGCAGGGAATGCAGCGCGGAAATCTTTTGTGCCATTACCACATGTGGCTGCAACTGCGGGCTTCCCACACAGAAGGCTGTATCGAGTTCCACACTTCGCACCGATGGATTGGGTCGAAAAACGACTTCGATGTTGTGATCGAAGTTTACGCTGAAATCGATCTGGCAGGTACTGCAATGAGATTGGCCGTGTACGTCACCAAGGTTGGTATGCCCCTCGGCGCGGCCGCGGCAGGATGGGCAAAGCAAGTCCCACGACATATCCAGGATACCCGCCCGCGTCGCCCGCAGGAACATCTCGAGCACCGCGCGGCGGCTGGCGCCCCAGCGATCGGCAAGTGTATACGGTCGAATGCGCTGGACGGATAACTCATCCGCCTGATCCAGAAACTCTTCCAAGCGTGCAACCAGCGACGGGTCGGTCCCTTGCCGGATGACCACCTCGCCCATCGACCGGAAACGAGCACGGCCGCTTGAACCGACTCTATGTTGATGGGGAACATCAGACACTGTATCAGATTTGTTCGCGGCGAGGTCATAATTGCGAAAGGCTTTCTCGAATCTTTTCTTTGCAATAACCCCAATGGCTAACGGAATACCGAGCTGTGCCAGAACATTATTCGTCTTGATCCAGGTTTGGTAGCGGAGGCATGTGCCGCCACCGGTTTGAGGATCAAAATTGACCTGCACGCGCATTTCATCGATCGGGCCCCTGGTGTAGCGCCTCAAAATGCCGAACGAATATGGATACGTCCACTCGAAAGGCTCCTCCTCCCATTCCACTTTGAGGATGGGAAGTTCCATACGCAAATGCTTGATCCTCTTCACATTGCCGAGCAACTCGACCTTCGGCTGGCCGGTATCGCGATTGAAGCGATTCGTATCTGCCGCAAGCGGCCAGATCGCTTGCGGGGAGGATTGCAAATCCCATTGCCAGTCAAAGTGGAATTCCTGAGTCATGCTAAATAGATGATTAGAATAGTCCGAATTTTACAGGCAAATTCGTGAAAATAGCGTTGCAAACTTATTCTGCTCATGCCACTGTCCCAGGCAGTGATTACTTAGCAAGTCAGCGCCAAGGATGGTGTTGGGAGCAAAAAGCCATTAACAAGACCTTAACTTGAACGAAAATGTCTTATGGTATAGTTTGTTAACAATCGTGAGAAATGTTGCAGGGATATAAAACCCTGCGGGAGCAAGAGTACCAAACCATGCCTGAATCCATCCTCGTGGTAGAAGACGAACCTGCTCTGCGTGATACGCTTTCCTACAATCTCAAAAAGGACGGCTTTGCTGTGGAAGCGGTCGGAGATGGGCGCGCTGCGCTTGAGTCCGCGCGCAGGCTCAAACCCGATCTGATCGTCCTTGACCTGATGCTGCCCGAGATCGACGGTTTCGAGGTGTGCCGCATCCTGCGCAAGGAAATGATCACACCCATCCTGATGCTGACCGCGCGCGACGACGAGATCGACCGCGTCGTCGGGCTTGAAGTAGGCGCGGACGATTACCTGACCAAACCCTTCTCCATGCGTGAGCTGATGGCGCGCGTCAAGGCGCAACTGCGCCGCTCACGTTTATTAAAAGAAGAACTCGATCGATCAAGCGTCGAGGAAAAGCCGCAGGACAAGCTGACGTTTGGAAATCTCGTGGTCAATCGCACACGCCGCGAGGTGACCCTCGATGGTGAACCGCTCTCGCTCAAGCCGCAGGAATATGAGCTGCTGCTCTTCTTTGCAGAACACAAAGGTCAGATGCTTTCGCGCGAATTCATCCTCGAGCGCGTCTGGGGCTGGGACTTCATCGGGGACAGCCGCACCGTGGATGTACACGTCCGCTGGCTGCGCCAGAAGATCGAAGACGAGCCGGGCAAACCCACCCGCATCGTGACGGTGCGCGGCGGCGGGTATCGATTCGAAGGTTGAAGGGTGAATTCATATCTGTGGGTAATTGTTTTTGTGTTGCTTCTTCTTGCCGCGTGGTATGCGTGGCGATATTACAAATTGCGCCGTGACATCGATGAATATGCCCGCCGCGCCCGGGTACAAGACATCAACACAAACAACAAGGAACTTGAAAGCCTGGCAAGTGCAATTTCCTCCCTGATTGCTGCATTCAACTTAAAACATGCAACCCTCGAATCGGAACGCTCACGCCTGTCCACGGTTCTCGACCAGATCACCGATGGCGTGCTGATCGCCGATGAGCGGGGTCTCATCCAGTTTGCCAACCCGGCCGCGGGCCGACTCTTTCAATTTGGAGATCCCATCCACCACAGCATTGCCGAAGTGGTCCGCAATCACCAGCTTGTCGAAGCCTGGCGGCGCTGCCAGCAAACGCGTCAAATGCAGAGTGAGTCCGTGGAAGTTCCCACACGCCATCAATATTTGCAGCTGGTGGTCATCCCCGACCAGCACAGCAGCGGCAGCCTCCTGCTGGCCCAGGATCTCACCCGCCTGCGCCGCCTCGAAACGGTGCGCCGGGATTTCGTCAGCAACCTTTCGCATGAACTGCGCACACCGCTCGCTTCGCTGAAAGCACTCGCCGAGACTCTGCAGGAGGGCGCGCTGGATGACCCGCCCGCGGCTCGGCGCTTCGTGGACCAGATCCAGATCGAGGTGGATGCGCTGACCCAGATGGCGAACGAGTTGCTTGAGCTCTCGAAAATCGAATCGGGGCGATTCTCCCTGCAGCGTTCGCCTGTCGCGGCGTACGACCTGCTTTCTTCTGCCGCCCGGCGGATGCAAGTCCAGGCGGAGCGTGCGAACCTCACGCTGCGCGTGGAATGCACCGATAACCTGCCGAGAGTCCAGGTCGATTCGCAGAGATTGGAACAGGTGCTGGTCAACCTGATCCACAACGCGGTCAAGTTCACCCGCCCAGGCGGGGAGGTCGTTCTTTCCGCAGAAGAAGTCGACGGCGGAGTCCGGTTCGCGGTGCGCGACACAGGCGCTGGCATCCCGGTGGATGAAGTCTCGCGCATCTTCGAGCGCTTCTACCGCGTCGACAAATCCCGCACCGGCAGCGGGACGGGACTGGGTCTATCCATCGCAAAGCACATCGTCGAAGCACACGGGGGGAAGATCTGG
>DASTJG010000610.1:0-4179 GCA_035716785.1 Anaerolineales bacterium | reverse complement strand
AATGAGGCGTTCCCGCTCGGTTTCCGCCTGCTTGCGCTCGGTAATGTCTTCCATGATGGATGCCCACCGGTACACTTCGCCTGCCTCGTTGCGAACAGGAAAACTTCGGCTCGATACCCAACGCACGCTGCCATCCCGATGGATGATGCGGTGCTCTTTGTTATAGGGGACACCCTCGAATCGTTGTGCCAGCGCCTGGATCACCCATTCCTTATCATCCGGGTGAATAGCATTGATCACAATGTCCGGATTCTCATAGAAACTCTCGCAGCTCCATCCGGTTAATTGCTCGAAGGCCGGATTCACGTAGAGTACCTGACGGGTTTGGACATCACGCAGCCAGATGGTTTCCCGAAGGGATGATGTGATTTGGCGCAGTCTTTCTTCACTTTCTCGCAGGGCTTGTTCTGCCTGCTTGCGTTTGGTGATATCCTGAAAGAAAACCTGTATGATGGTGCCTTCGGATGTAATGATCGGCGTGGCAATGACCTCCACATCTACAACCTTGCCATCCAGGCGCACGTACTTTTCCTCCAGCAGCGGTACGACCTTTCTCGCCTCCATCATTTGTGTGATGCGCTCTCTCACCACCGGATGGTAATCCGGGTGGATAAAATCGAAAGATGTCTTCCCCACAATTTCACTGAGATCGGTTGCGCCGAAAATCTTCACAGCTGCCGGGTTGGCGTAGGCAATAACCTGATTCTTGCTGATCCATATGCCGATCGGGGATACTTCCACAAGCGTGCGGTATTTTTCCTCACTTGCTCTCAATTCCTGTTCCGACTCGCGCAGCGCTTCCTCCACCTGTTTGCGCTCGGTGATATCACGGGCCACAGCATAGATCATCTTCTCGATTGGAAAGGATCGCCATTCGATCCAACGATAAGAACCATCCTTGCAGCGGTAGCGGTTCTCAAAATTCAGAATTTGTTCCTGGTCTGCAAGCCTGGATACAGTGGCGCGTGTTGCTTCGATGTCCTCCGGGTGAACGAATTCAAGGAATTGGCGGCCTTCGAGCTCGGCAATGGCATATCCCAATGTCGTTTCCCAGGCAGGATTCAACCGTCGGAAGTATCCATTGGTATCGGCGATGCACAGGAGATCAAGACTGGATGTAAAGTAACGGTCGAGTTCCTCGGTCTTTGCCTGCAACGCCTGTTCCGCGCGCTTGCGCTCGGTAATATTACGATCGATTCCACGATAACCCAATAACCTCCCGTAATCATCGAAGAATGGAACTCCATTTGTCTCCAGTATGGCAAGCTGTCCATCTTTGCAGCGGGCAATGTTTTCCAGGTTTTCAAACGGTTTTCTCTCGAGCACTGTGCTTTGGAAAACAGCACGGACGCGTTCCGCTTCCTCTTCCGGCATGATGTCAAAAGGTGTACGACCAATGACCTCTTCCGGCTCATATCCCAACAGGTCACGGATCTTTGGGCTGGCGTAGGTATAAACCCCGTTTACATCTACCTCCCACACCCAGTCGCTGGTTGTCTCTACCAGGGCGCGCAGTCTTTCCTCGCTCCTTCTCAATTCCTCCTTTGCGATGGCTGCTTCGACGACTGTAGTGGAGAGCGAGTTCGCCATTAAAAGAATGACAGCCAGATAAGCATATTCGATCAGATAAATGAAGTGATAAACACCATTACTTACTAACGTGTCATGCAGTCCTGCGATATACATAAGCATGATCGCTAGGATAAGCGGCACGGCCTCGCGTCTATATCCACGCTTGAAGTAGCGGACACCCATGATCAGAATATACGTACTAGCCACCACCCCCATCATGCTCTGGACGATTGTAAATGGTCCAAAAGTTGCCTCGTAATAGGTGATTGGCTGGATGTGAGGCAGCGTTACGTATTTAATAGAGGGCTGATCCACCCAAAAAGTCAGTTCACTTCGGTCTACTGACTGAACAATAATGGCAACAAGATAAAATATTGAAAATAAATAGATTGGAGCGCCTGGTTTCTGATGGGTGTAGTCAGCTACAAACCACAGGAATGCGGTGACAAAGACCGCTAGTGCAATGAGCTGTACACGCTGCCATTCCGCTCCTTCGGCTACCGAGGTGGCATTGTAGAGACCCGCGCAGAATATAGCATAAAAAACATATGCAAAGCATAGCAATGCAAACATCAGGTCTGCACGGCTTTGGCGGTGCCTGAAATAGATCAACAGATGATAAAAGCCAACATAGAGGGATATGCCGGCCATGGCGACCATTGGGATGGATAGTGTGTTCATTAGGCCTTCTCCTGGATGACTGTTTTCTGTCCTATGACATGAACCAGGAACTAAAAGCAAATGATCGGCGCTGTTCCGTGCCTGGATCTCCCTTAAAGCCCTCCTTCTTTGATCCGACGGGCATCTCCAAAATGACCGGTAAGTACAACTGGTATGCGTATTATACATTCGTTCGGAAAAACGTATCCATATGAGATGAAGAAATGGAAGTATGCTTCTTCTCTCACGATCCTATACTCACTGTAAGATTTCCTTGCCCTGAACGTTTTCATAGTGAAACACGCGCGTTTCATTGGAGACTCTATGGATCTTTTTCGTCGTCATCAGAATTCCCCCATTGCTAGTCCTGCCCGCTTCAAGGAACTGTACGAATGCAGTCGCCTATCTGTTTTTCGTTATATCTATGGGCTCACCGGCGGGCCGCAGGACGAGGTCGAAGACCTGACTGCTGAGACGTTCCTGCGTGCCTGGAAAGCTCGCTATCGTTTCGATGGAGATATGGATTCTGCCGTTGGATGGTTGATCCGGATCGCCAAACGGCTGGTCATTGACGGCTATCGCCGTACGCTTCGCGCTTCCCGCGATCGGTCCGCTACGCCTCAGGCCGAATCGACACCCGAACAAATCGCTATCATTGACGAGCAAAAACAGTTCCTTTTCAATCTGTTGGCCAGTCTGCCTGCCGAGCCGCGCGAGATCATTGTTTTGCGTTACATGCTCGGCTGGCGGGTGAGTGACATTGCCCGGCACATGGATACAACGGAGAACAACATCTCTGTGATCATTCATCGAACCCTCGCAAAATTGCGGGAAAAATGGATGGAGGTTGATCCGGAAATCTTGTCAACGGTTTTCCTTCAAAAGGAGAGAATCTCATGAAATATATTCCTGATGATAAGCAGCTGGAAGAACTGCTTCAAAATCTTTTGCCTGATGCCAGCCAGCGCCTGGATGTGCACCTCGCCACAGCCCCCTGGACGCCGCGTGCCATTGCCCGGCAGCGTTTTATGAAAGCGACAACCACTGCTCTGTTGATCTTTATTCTGCTGATTGCTATCACTCCACAAGGACGAGCCTTCGCGCAAGATGTTGTTCACAGAATTGGGAACTTTATAATTACCGACGAAGCCTCCGATGCTGAAAAATACGTTGCCACTCTTCAGAGCAATGTCCCCACACCGACTGTCGACCCGAATTGGGTTTGTACAGATTGTCCCGAGCCAGTGGAAGTTGGTCTTTTGACAATAGCAGAGACCAGTATAAAGGCGGGTTTCCCGGTCTATGGACCAACATACATTCCTGTTGGATACCAGTTATCCTCGCGTGATGTGTTGATTACGGAAAGCTCGATCACTGCCAGTACATCCTATCGTATTGAATTAGATCCACCTTTACACGATGGGTTGCAAATGGCAGGCATGATTGCCATTAGCCAAACCCTGGTCAGCAGCGACGCGCCGGCCTGGCAAGAGGGCGTTGGCAATGTTCCCATCGTGGATGTAAATGTGCGTGGGCAGTCAGGCGTATGGCTCGAACAAATCCCGATTGTCCCCTTTCAAAACCAGCAGGGAGAGTGGGACTATGAGCGCTGGAACCAGCTCGTGTGGGCTGAGAATGGTTATAACTTCGTGCTCCAGACGAATATGCCCGCAGACATCCTGCCTCTGGAAGAATTGCTAAAAATATCAGAATCGTTTGCCCCATAATCACCAGTGGTGAAAATCAATGATGATCTTCTCCCGGCTCTGCTTGTAGTCGGACAAAACTCGCCGTCCAATGATGGGAGAACAGGAAATAGAGAAGTTCCTGTTCTCCCAACAATTAGAACTGTTCATTCGGACATTTTCGTAGAAATGGTGTCTCCCCGAGCGGATACAACCATTCAACGTACCAGTACAAGCTATTAAAGCTGAGAGGCTCGCCTTT
>DASTJG010000609.1:0-2232 GCA_035716785.1 Anaerolineales bacterium | reverse complement strand
GCCTCAGGACAGGCCTTCGCAAGGATACTTTTACTCAGATTTTGATTCCGTCTCGTTCGAGGCATCACCGGCAGCTGCTTCCGTTTCCTGAGCTTTCTCTTCACCTTCGGCTGGAGCCGCTTCTTCAGCAGCCTTCTGGCGCTCCTCGGGCGGGACGTATTCCCCGATTGCAATGGATTTCAACGTATCCAGGGCGCGGCGGGTGAGAACCCGATTCGCCGATTCCATCGCGACGGCCTGAGCAATACGCTGCTGTCCCTGGCGCCCGCCGCGGATCTTGGACAGGTCCATGCCCTGCATGGTAAGGGATGACAGGGTCTGGTTGAATTCTGCATCCAGCGCTGCGTTGTCCACTTCGATCTTTTCACGGCGGACAAGTTCATCCAGGATCAATGAGCGCTCGAAGCGTTTCTTCGCCACGGGTTTCACTTCATCTTCGACGAACTGCTCGCGGGTGGTGTTTCGCACCTTGAAGTAGGTTTCCAAGTCCATGCCCTGCTGGGCAAGGCGCTGACCGAGGTCTTCGAGAACATGTTCACCTTCATGTTCGAGAGAGTGCTCGTGATATTTCAGGGTTGCGCCCTCTTTGATCTTCTCGATCAGGTCGACAAAGTATTTATCGTCGTATTCGGCTTTCGAGCGATTCTCGACATCCTTTGTCACAGCTTCACGCAGGGCATCGAGGGTTTCCCCGGCACCAACTGTCTTGGCAAATTCATCATCAAGTTCGGGCAGTGACACGGCACGGACTGTTTTGATGGTGACTTCCATCTCTGCATCCTTGCCGCGCAATGCTTCCACTTCCCAATCTTCGGGGAAGGTGTGTTTGATCGTTTTTGTATCACCGGGTTTTAGCCCGATCAGTTCTTTGGCGAAACCGTTATACGGCCATTCCGTGTCGCGCTCTTCCTTGCGGATGAAGGCTGCAAAACCTGTGCGATTCAATTCGGTCGTCTCCGATTTGACATCCAACAGGACATAATCTTCTTCCTGCGCCTCACGCTCGACATTTTCCGTCGTTGCGTACATTTGACGGATGTCCTCGATCGCCGCGTCCACGGCCTTTTCATCGGGAGCAGACCACTCGTATGGCATGCGGATCGAGCGATAGTCGCCCAGGTCCACTTCGGGGGAGAGGGGGACGCGGAAGGTGAGCTTTGGCGGCTCAAGCGAGTCGATCGATTCCAGCCTGCCGGCGGCGCCCGGTTCCACATCCGCTTCCTTGAGGATGTTCGAATATTCGGCGTCGATCAGATTATCGACGGCCTGCTCGATAATGGCCTGTTCACCAAAGTTGCGTACGATCATCTCGTACGGTGCCTTGCCCGGGCGGAACCCGGCGATCTTGCCGCGTTCAGAGAGCTTACGAGCGGCGCGGCGCTTGTAGGTCTCCATTTTCTCAGCGTCGATTTCGACCACTAATTTGGCTTCATGATTCTCTTCAATGGTTTTTTCGATTTTCAACTTAATCTCTCCTGCATAGAATGTATGGGGACGGAGGGAATCGAACCCTCACGCCTTTCGGCACATGATCCTAAGTCATGCCTGTCTGCCAGTTCCAGCACGTCCCCGCTAAAAGCTAATAGCTATGAGCTCTTGGCTTTTAGCAAGCGGCGAAATTATACCGTGTGATGCGGGAATTGTGGCGATACACAGCGAGGAAAATTTACTGTTCACGAACCGCTGCAAGGTGGATTACCTGCTGACGACTTCAAAAATCATTCCTATTTGTTTTGTCCCACCTGAGGTGTTAAAACCATGATGGGGATCTGCCGATCTCCGGCGCGTTTCTGATAGGTAGTATACCCGGAGTATCTATCGCATACCATTGCCCACAGACGTTCGCGTTCCTCACAGGTCGCTTCATAGGAAGTGTAGGTACTACTACAGCCATCCAATAGCACATCTGCTTCGGGATGAGCTTTCAGATTGTGATACCAGCCCGGATGTCGATCCATTCCTCCTCTGGAGGCGACGATCACGAGCCCGTTTCCATCGCGGGTGAAGACCAGAGCTGTAGAACGGGGCAGTCCCGTTTTCGCCCCAATCGTGGTTAGCATGAGTGAGGGAAAACCCAATAAACTCCCGGCGCTAAACCGTCCGCGAGTCACTCGCAGCCAGAATGGATCGAACCGGCTAGCCACATTGAGAATAATCCAAGTGCCGGGTTTCGAACTGGCCATAGCTTCCACTACCTGACGATATAAGGAGCGCTTCTTTGTCATCAAATCC
>DASTJG010000608.1:0-4442 GCA_035716785.1 Anaerolineales bacterium | reverse complement strand
GAGCTTCGTCATCTCCGCGCCGATGCGCTCACCAACCTCTTTCAGTTGTCCATCCATGCTTGGAATAGCACAGATCTCGCGCATGAACTTAATGATGTTCTCGCGGTTCTGTTCGACCCTTTGTTTGATTTCCTGAACGATCACATTTACCTCGAATAAAAATTTCGAACCGTCATTGCCCCGGCGAAAGCAGCCGGGGTTGCGAGCGGAGCGAGCGTAAGTTGCCCTGCGCAGCGAAGCAATCTCATCTCAAATCAAGTGACTTTTAACTTTATTTGAGATTGCTTCCTGAAGGCTCGCAATGACGAAAGAGTTGTGCCGTGCTCTTCCCCGGCACCGAACCATGATTTTTGAAATGCTTTAGCATCGAATTGCTAAGCAATTCGTAGCAAATCAGGCGGTGTTTGGCTAATTTACGAATTCCCAATACGCCTCACGACATGGAAATTGAAATACCCTGGAATGAAATAGCTGAACGTGTAATCCAGGATCTTCCCATCGCTCGAATAGATCTGGGAGACGAATCGCAGGAGCACATCGCCGCGCTGGATCTCGAGCGCCTTGGCGACTTCGGCGGTGGCGTTGGTGGCGCTGATCGCGGCGCGTGAGATACGCAGGTCATCGCCGCGCTCGAGCATGAAATCCAGCACCGACCCGTCAAAATCCCGCGGCAGGTCGTCTGCCTTCAAGACATCCTCGGGCAGGGTATCGATCAGGTAGGCGACAGGGCGCGTATCGGCGCGCATCACGCGTCGGACGCGCGTGACGCAAGATCCAACTGCCACACCCAGCTCGTCGGCGTGTTCCTGATCCGCGTTGATCTGCTCGACATCCAGGTCGCTGACGCTGATCGACAGGTTCATGCGGCGAGCCATCGTCTCGAGACTCTCGAGCACTTCAAGGCCCGCATCCATGATCGGCACCTTGCCCACTACAAAGGTCCCGGCGCCCTGACGGCGACGGATGAGACCCTGGGTCTCGAACGTACGCATCGCTTCGCGCAGGGTGGCACGTGAAACCCCCAGTTGTTTTGCAAGTTCGGGTTCGGAGACCAAACGCGAACCTGCCGGCGTGCGCTGGATCAGCGCTGCCAGGTCAGACTGTAAACGTTGAAACGGAAAGTTAGCCATTATCCCTCCACTAGGGGAACGAATTTGAATTTGGTCACATCCACGAGACCCTTGTCTGAAATTCGCAGCTCGGGGATGACCACCAGGGCGAGCAGCGACAATTGCATATTTGGATTGTTAAGTTTGCACCCACAAGCTCGAAAACCTTTCAGGATCGTTTCTGCCTCCTTTGCGACAACATCGGCCTTTTCACTGGACATCAACCCCGCGATCTTCAATGTCACCTGACCGATGATCTTTCCATTCATGACGACGACCTGGCCTCCCCCGCTGCTTGCCAGGCTGTTGGCTGCTACCGCCATCGATGCCTCATCCGTGCCGACCACGATCATGTGATGACTGTCGTGAGCGACGGTGGAGGCAATGGCACATTTGCCATCAAAACCAAAGCCACTGACGAGCCCCAGCGTCACGCTGCCCGTACCTCTATGGCGCTCGATCAAGGCCACCTTGGCGATGTCGCGCGCCATGTCAATTTTGAGCTCGCCGTCGACGGGATGCATGTCAAAGACCAAATGTTTTGTCGGTGCTTGATTTTCGATAATACCAATGACATTCGCTTTTACGCGCTTCTTTTTACTTTTTGTTTCTAACCTGAAATCTTCCGCCTTCAAAGCTCTCTTCAACTTCACCGACTTCGTCACCCAGGAGGGATAGGAGAATTTCGGCAGGGAGATCTTCCACACGCCTTTTTCCGCGATCACCTGTCCCTTTGCAATGACCAGATCCGCTTTAAAGTTGTTCAAGTCTTTAACCAGCACCACGTCCGCCCAGCGGCCGGGGGCGATCATGCCGATCTCCCTGCTCAGGCCGAAATGTTCGGCAGTGTTGATCGTCATCATCTGGATCGCGACGAGCGGGTCGAGTCCCTGCTCGATGGCATGCCGCAGGACGCGGTCCATGTGCCCTTCGTGGCAGATCGTCTGGGCATGTGAGTCGTCGGTCACAAGGATGAAGCGCCGCGAGTCCAGGCCGAGCTGCGTGACCGCGCCCACCTGCGAAGCGACATCGTGCCAGGAGGAGCCGTACCGCAGCATCGCTTTCATCCCCTGGCGCACGCGCTCGACGGCGTCTTCAAGGTGTACGCCTTCGTGGTCATCCTCAGCGCCGCCTGCCACATAGCCATGGAACGGAAGCCCGAGGTCGGGCGAAGCGTAATGTCCGCCAATGGTCTTGCCGCTGGCACGGGTGAGGGACATTTCTGCGAGCAGGTTTTGGTCGCCCCGGGCGACACCGGGATAATTCATCATCTCACCCAGGCCGATGATCCCCTCCCATTTCAGCGCCTGCGCCACTTCCTTCGGACCGATGCGCGCGCCGGGCGTCTCGAACCCCGGAGAAGCGGGGACACAGGCGGGCATCTGCACCCAGACGTGAACCGGCTGCTGGCGTGCTTCATCCAGCATCAACTTGACACCTTTAAGCCCAAAGACGTTCGCCATCTCGTGTGGGTCGATGAACATGCCGGTTGTGCCGCGGGCGGCCACAGCGCGTACGAACTCCGTCACCGTGACCATGCCCGATTCGACGTGCATGTGCCCATCGAGCAGGCCGGGGACGAGGTAGCGCCCCGTTGCATCGATGACTTTTGTCTTTTTGCCAATGGTATGACCCGCGTCCTCGCCCACGTACGCGACGTGCCCGTCCTTGACGGCCACATCGGTGCCGGGAATGACCTCGCCCGATTGCACGCTGACCCACTTGCCATTGCGGATCACCAGGTCCGCCGGGACGCGTCCCATGGCAACATCTACCAGCGCGCGAGTCAGTTTTGTGGACGAAGGCATAGATTCTCCTGAAGCTAACGTACAGACAACGACGTGAGATAAGTCATGTAGAGCGTAACCAGACACAACGGGATCAACAGGTACCAGGCAATGTGAGGTCTACCTTTATAAATCGCGTATGCTCCACCAAACTGAAGCAAACTGATGAGGTACAGTGGAAGTCCGAATGCCGCGCTCAGGTAAACAGTGGCGGGGATGGTCCACACGCCCGCCAGGACCAGGGCAACGGGGGACTTCCTCCAGATGCCCAATGCCGAGACCAACAGCGACAGGATCCCAGCCGGGAAACCAAAGACAAATAGGATTAGGATATCGCTCAACATGATTTATTCGCCATTAAGCAGAAATCACAAAGAATAAAAGGAGAAGACTCATAATGACAACAAACTTTTAAATCTGATACAGTGCACGGATCGCTTGAATTTCTTTGGCATGCTGGTCCATGTGGCGAAGATTCATTTCAACGATTTCACGGACAGTTCCGCAGGTTTCTTCTCGCTCGCCAGGCCAGGTAACACGACCGAAGTGATCCCAGGCATCGGGAATGTTCCGCAGGAATTCAACCAGATTCCACGTGCTGGCACGGTAGAAAGCCAGAGAAGGCCCCAGAGGACGTTTATCGTACGCCCAGCGCTTGACCCATTCATCCTGTGGAATGGACAGGTACCACAGAAATGGGAACAGGATTCCATTCGTCCCGACGATCGCCCGCAAATTAAGTTGCCAGATGTTTTCGCCTTCAACTACATGGTGAACGATCTGACGGATCGTCCAACCATCGCTACATACATCCAAATTCGAATCACTCAACCCGGCGACCACGCCCTCCAGACAGTCGGGTAATTGCAAATATTTCTGCAGAAGCAATTCGTTCTCTTCGATCATGATCTGCTCAACAGTCGTTTTGCCGCTTTGTTGTGTTTCTCGATCAACTTATGCTCATTAACTGTGGCTAACTGTCCTTCTTTGACAATAAACTTGCCGCCGACCACCGTGTAATCCACATTGACAGATTGCCCGAAGACAACCGCGGCAACCGGATCATGCATCCCGGCAAAGCCGATGCGGTCCAGGTTCACGGCGAAGAAGTCCGCGCACTTGCCGGCTTCCAGGCTGCCGATGTCGTTTCTTCCCAACACCGCCGCCCCGCCGCGCGGTATGCCCTGACCGGCGCGATGCCCGAAGCGAGCCGCATGTTGGAGGTGGGACAGTGCGCCACCCCACAGCTGTGTTTGGCAAAGACCTGAATCTCGTCATCATTGACCCAGACCGCGTGCGCGAACCAGACGTCGTCCCCCACCCAGTTCAATTCCTGCATGTATCCGACGGGACGATGACCGAATTTATCCAGGCAGAACTGCTCTTCATCTTCGGTCTCGGCCAGGTGAGTATGGAGACGGACCCCATATTCACGCGCCAGTTTGGCGGATTGTTTCATCAAGTCGCCGGTCACGCTGAACGGCGAGCACGGCGCAAGGACGATCTGGACCATCGCTCCCATCTTGGCATCGTGATATTCCTCGAT
>DASTJG010000607.1:0-2772 GCA_035716785.1 Anaerolineales bacterium | reverse complement strand
AGCCCTCTCATCTCCCAGAACATCCGTCTGTCGGAATTGGCACCTTTTCAGCTTTCATCTAATGATGACTAGTCGCTGGCAGGTTGTCGAGGCATCGCAGGGCCGTTCCCTCCGCCTCTCTGGATAAGAGCGCCTTGTGGGGCTATTGGATTGTGTCGGCATAATATCATAGGGCAGAGCGAAAGTCAATTCTATGTGATCGATTTCGTGAAATATGTAACCAACCGCGTGTTCGTGCGTCATGTCAGTGTGCTTGCGGAGCAGAAATCGAAAGAGGGGGTGTTGGAGGAAGCATCTCATCATGCTTCCACCCATTTATGCGAAGAGGCTTGCGCGGTGCAAAACGCAAGCCTCTTCACCTTTAAAATGTCGTTGCTTCACCGCCGCTACCCTGCGGGTACGATGTCAGCGCAAAAATCATTCACTTTCCGCGCAGCGAAACCCGATGCGTGGAGAAAAATCGCCAGGAGAGGCATTGGACTCTGGAAAAGAACCGAGTACAGACGAACGCTTCGCAACACGGATGTTGATCTCTGCGTCGCCCAGGCTGCCGCCGCGTACCACGCGATGCCAGCTGGAGCTTGTTGGGGGTCCAAGCGGATTCATTGCCTCGGCATTGTTATAGTTGGACGTATAAAAATCGTTCACCCATTCTGCGACATTTCCGGCCATATCGAGCACGCCATACGGACTGGCGCCCGCGGGATAGGTCCCAACCCGTGAGGTATCGCCCACCAGCATGTTGAAGTTGGCGAGCAAGCCGTTTGCTTTGTCCTCCCCCCAGGGAAATGTGCGGAAGTCGTCGCCGCGCCCGGCCCGTTCCCACTCCGCTTCGGTCGGCAGCCGCCGCCCGGCCCATTCGCAGTAGGTTTTGGCTTGTCCCCAGGTCACATAGATCACGGGATAATCGTTGAATTCGGGGTTATTGAAATAGGCAGGTCGCCTCTGTGATTT
The DNA here is from genome assembly GCA_035716785.1 of Anaerolineales bacterium. GTDB lineage: Bacteria > Chloroflexota > Anaerolineae > Anaerolineales > Villigracilaceae > Defluviilinea. The sequence continues at coordinate 1,818 of DASTJG010000607.1, read as the reverse complement.
GGAATCCTGAGGCGGTGTGCACCCGCCTGCATTCATGCACAGCGCATACATCGCGTTCGTCACCTCCAATTGGTCCATCCAGAACGCAGCGAGGGTCACATCGTGATCGGGAGTCTCGTTCGGGGCGCGACGCACGTCCATGCCGCCCATGCGGAACGCGCCGGCAGGGATGTAGACCTGAGGCATACCATCCGCAGGGGAGACGCGCAGGTTCGCGGGCTCTTCTGTCGGCGTTTGTATGGCTATTGGAATGACTGTCTCAATTGTGGAAGTGGGGATGGCTGTGGGCGGAGGATTTGTTGGAACTGGTGTTGATGTCGGTGGGATCACCGGGGTCCCGGTCGCGGTGCAGGCGGTGAGGAGGAATAGAGAAATGATGACGATTTTTTTCATGATGAACAATTATATGACACTACCGCTACATGTCGTTGCGAGGAGCCGCCATGTTTTGTAGGAGCGACAAAGCAATCTTCTCATTTAATGGGAGATTGCTTCGCTCACCGCACTTGCGTGCGGCGCAAGTGTCGCTCGCAATGACGATGCAAACTATGGCGTTGCGCCGACAAAATTCAGCGCGTACAGTGCATCTTCATAACCCGGGTGGATGGATAAGGCTTTGCGCCAGTTTTCGATGGCGCCATTCGTGTCTCCCTGACGGTACAAAGCCCAGCCGTGCCAGAGCCAGGTCTCCTCAGACATCTCCGTGCGCTGCAGGGCATACTCTGTGAGAGCCAGCAGATCGTCGGTGCGGTGGCCGTGGAAGTTTGCCAGGAATGGACCGAACTGGTAGCGGAACATCCGCTGCGGCAGACCCAGTTCACGCGCCTTGTCATAGGCGGCATTGGCCTCGTCATAGCGCTGCAAGCCGACAAGATTGCTGCCAATATTGAACCAGGCAAATGCATCGTTAGGATCTTTGGCGGTGGCGGCTTCGGCGATGGCTAACGCATTTTGTCCGTTCATGCCCGGGTCCCAGTTCGAGCCGAGCAGCGTCTGGATCTCCGGCTCCTGGTCCGGCAGATACACGACGAAATAGAGATAATTAAACGGCTTCCATTCTGATTCGATCTGCTCATAGGGAATGCTTTTATCCGGTCCGCGATAGGGGTCCTGCGCAGTGAATGTTTGAGGCGTATCATCGTAGCCGGTCAGCAGCAGATAATGGGCTGCCCAGAGATCGTCGTCGGGCCAGCCGGTGTCATCGGGATTGAGCGAAGTGGTGCCTTCGATGATGACCGGGTATCCCGCGGCGATCAGGCGTTTGAGGGTTTCGAGATCTCCGCCCACGCGATGTTCTGCGCGCAGCCAACCGGCGTAATTGCGCACCCAGTAGGCCATTTCTTCCGGGTTGACGTTACGGTCGCCGTTGACCGGTTTGATCACATCCGAAATATCCTTCTGCGTACCGTTCCAGCTGAACATGTGCAGCATCATCGAAAGCGCGGCGGGACCACAATTGTTGGCGGTCTGTTTTTCGTACGGAGGGGACCCAAGCGACATCTGGGGTGGAGGCGGTGCAAGCGTGGGCGTGGGAGGAATGGGTGTGTCCGTGACAGCCGTGCTGGTTGAGGTAATGGGCGCGGTCGGACTGGCAGGACTGATCGTGCTGGTGGGATTGGCGATCGCCGTTGGCACATCACCAACCGGGTGGAGTACATTTCTGACGTAGGTCTTTGCGACCTCATAACGCCATGCAACGCGGTTGTTGATGGCAGGGATTTGCAGGATCAATATGAAGAGGAGCAGAAGCCCTGCTGCACTGAACAGGATGTTTCGTTTCGACATGCGGAAAAGTGTACCAGAGGAGTATGAGTCTAT
>DASTJG010000606.1:0-2212 GCA_035716785.1 Anaerolineales bacterium | reverse complement strand
GGCGTGCTCGGAACGATCATCCTGTTCTTCGGTTGGTTTGGTTTCAACCCGGGTTCATCGCTTGGCTTTACAGGCGCTTTCCGTGATCTGGCAGTCGTTGCCGCGATCAACACGCTTATGGCTGGGGCAGCGGGTGGCGTTTCTGCTATGACATATATGTGGTTATTTGGCGCAACCAAAAAGCCGGATCCGGGTATGTCTGTCAACGGCATTCTTGCCGGTCTGGTAGCCATCACAGCTCCGTGTGCTTTCGTGGACTCGTGGGCAGCTGTTGTCATTGGCTTAATTGCTGGGGTGATCGTTTGCTGGGCAACGGCCGCCCTGGAAAAATGGAAGATCGATGATCCGGTTGGCGCGGTGCCGGTGCATTTCTTCAACGGACTATGGGGGGTGCTCGCAGTAGGCATCTTCGCCAATGGGAATCCGGATACCGCTGCGTGGAATGGTGTCGAATCACCGGTAACCGGTCTCCTGTATGGCGGAACCACCCAGATTTTTGCCCAACTCGCCGAAGCTGGCAGCATTTTCGTAGTTGTCTTTGGTCTTAGCTACGTTTTCTTCAAAGTATTGGCTGCCTTGAAACTCCTGCGTGTTTCTCGCGAGGTCGAGCTGCAAGGATTGGACCTGCCTGAAATGGGGGCGCTTGGTTACCCCGTAGATTGGGAACCCGGCGATATGGAGGAAGAAGTCAAGAAAGTCCGTGCAGGTAAGAGAGTCGAAGCGCTGGGAACTGCTGACTAGATTCGATAACAGGGTTTGCGAATTGATTCCGTACTACCTTGATATGTCCAGGTGATCGAGAAATCTCGGTCGCCTGGACATTTTCTTTACTATACCAGGAAGCAAAACATGATCAGAGAAGCTGCGTTTTCAGACGCCGTGGCAATTGCGAACATCTACAACTATTACATCCTGAACACCGTGATCACTTTTGAAATCGACCCGATCAACCCACAGGAAATCATAAAGAGGATGGAGAAATACAAGGAAGCAGGTCCCTATCTTGTTGCGGAGGAAGATGGAGAAGTGATAGGGTACGCGTATGTTTCCAAATTTCGGGAAAGACCCGCATATGAACACTCGGTTGAGACAAGCATTTATTTGAAAAACGGATGCGATGGCAAAGGCTTGGGGACAAAGCTATATTCGGAGTTACTCACACAGGTCGCGCTGAAAAGCCATACCATCATTGGCGGGATCGCCCTCCCCAATGAGGCAAGCGTCAAACTCCATGAGAAATGTGGTTTTAAAAAGGTCGCACATTTTTCAGAGGTCGGACTAAAGTTTGGAAAGTGGATCGATGTTGGTTTCTGGCAGAGAGAGGGTATGTACACCGGTAGACAGATAAACAAGTAAACACGGAACCTGTGTACTTGTCTACTTTTTTTCCTTGTGCACCTGTTTACCCGCGTACTTGTCTACTTTTTACGGCGACGTTTTCCGCTTCAACAAACGGTTATTGATCTCCTGCACATCCGCAACATAGCGTGCCAGTTCATCGCGCAAGTGTTTTGTATCGCCTTCGTAACGCAGGCGGCGGGCAAGGAAGGTAAATTCATCGCTGTCAAAGGGCGGTATCGTTACATCCTTGGCATTCCCGCGCACGACCCGCAGCGAATCGATCAGCCAGCGCAGGAAGGTGTACGCTTTTCGCAGGCGATTGTAATCATCCTCGGAAAGGACTCCAGCTTTGTGCAGAGCAGACATTGCCGCGCGCAGATTGGTGAGCCGCAGAGCCGTATTATGCGCACCATGATTGATCTGCAGCCCCTGGATCAGGTATTCAATATCCACTAAACCACCCGGGCTAAATTTTGCATTGAAGGTCCCGCCGGTCACCAGATGGCGAACCTGGCGTTCGCGCATAGCGCGCATGGAGATCACATCAAAAGGACCGCTCTCATAGGCATAGAGGTCACGCAGTCGGCAGAGCTCATCATTGAGTCCTGGGTCGCCAGTAATCGGTCTTAATTTGACCAGCGCCTGTCGTTCGTACGCCCAGGCCGCCCCATCGGGTGCGTAATAACGCCGGAACGAGTCGAGCGAAACCGCCATGCTGCCTGCCTTGCCATAGGGACGCAGACGCAGGTCGATTTGAAAAATGCCCTCCTGGCGCGTTTGCCAGGAACTGACAATCGAACGCACCAGTTGCTCAAAATATTCCGCGGTGCCGATCGATTTGGCGCCGCTCGTTCGACCATCGCCCGTATAC
>DASTJG010000605.1:0-14651 GCA_035716785.1 Anaerolineales bacterium | reverse complement strand
GGAGTGAAGTCTGGAGCCGAAGCTACGTAGAGCGAACCATCCTTCAGGACGATCGTCAATGTCTCAGCGAAAACCGGGTTCCAAGCTAATGCTTCGACATCTCCCTCGATGACCGTTTGCCAGTCCGCGCCGGGGACTTTGACGACCACGCGACCCTGCCGGTTTTCGATGACCTCCCAAGCTTGATAGTCGTTGTATGAAACAGCCGGGTGGAAGGATTTGTCATAAACGGGCGGGTCATAAATCCTGGTTCCATCAGCAGAAAAGAAACCTTCTGGGTATGCATAAAACGCCTGGCTTTCCGGTATCCAATCCACTTCATAGACTTTTTTATCGAGCACTTTGATCGGCGTCGTTTGTCCCTCGGGCAGGAGGAACGTTCCCTCGCCCGGCGAATTCGGGCATCCTTCGGCTCCTGCGAACAGGAAAGCCTGGTAGTTGGGCGAGTATGCGATCCCGTAATAAAAGCTCGAATCCATAATCGGGGTGGTTTTACCCGTGACCACATCCACGCTGCGCAGGTTTTGGGAATAACAGGTCTCATCGCTGTCATAGGTAATGTAGTGGGTCGCATCCTGCCAGTCAACAAAGTTCAGCGCAACACTTTTCGGCGCTGGCAGTTTGATGACTTTTCCATCCTCGACCTGCACTGCCCAAACGCCATCGATGTGGTCATGCCCAAGGATCGCGCCCCCAAATGGACCTTTCCAACTGACGCCGTAATGCAAAATATATTTTCCGTCCCATGACCAACTGGGAAAGACAGCCTGGGATGGACCGTCGGTTAATTGGGTGATCTCGCCGCTCTGCGTGTCGTACAGGTAGAGATCGGAGGTGGGACCGTTCATCGCACCCATAAAAGCCAGGAACCGCCCCTCGCCTGGCTGCCAGGCGACATTGTCATAGTCACGGATCGCGTAGGTCGTGAAGGCTTTCGCACTGGTAGGATTTTCTATCAGTTCATCGTTTGTGATGCTGTACAGATGGGCGATGGTTTTTGTCTCTCCACCGGGAATTTTGACCTCCACCAGATCCAGCCCTTCATCATTGCTGACGATCAACGCCAGTCGATCTCCCTGCGGAGACCGGACACGGCGCAGGTCAACCTGGTTAATACCCAGATCTGTTAACTTGGTCAGGGAACTGCCATCTGGTTTGGAGAGCCAGATGCCCTCCGGACCTGCATACATGGTATAGAGTCCAACAGGAATAATTTGAGTTGCAGTAGGGACAGGAACTGTGGCTGTCGGTGGTTTTTCTGTCACAGTTGGCGTCGCCGAAGGTGTTGGTGCCGGGATCAACATCCTGCAGGACAGGGATACGATCAGGATCAGAACCAGGATAATGGCCTTGCGGTGTTTCTGCATCTTTGCTCTCCTTTTGACGGCTCGCACGAGTAACAGGCGTGACCAACATTTCAGGTCCAAGTATAAATGGATCCTCGGTGGTTTCGCCGCGACAGATCGCGCACACCCGTGTGCGCAAGTCATAATCGATCTATAAGACGAACAAGACTATTTTATCCATAGCCGCGCTTCCTTGCTTCTTCGAGAACTGTTGAGGTAGCCGTCGCGCCGATACGCGTGACACCAAGGTCGCGTACACGCAGCAGATCGTCGAGCGTGCGCACCCCGCCCGCGGCTTTGATCTGTACCTGCGGCGCGCTGTGTTTGCGCATCAGAGTCAGGACGTGATCGGTGGCGCCTTTGTAGTTGTAATCACCGTTTGCCTGTTTGACAAAACCATATCCGCTGGATGTTTTGACAAACGCGACGTTGAGTTCGGAACAGATCTCACACAGACGGATGATGTGTTCATCCTTGAGATAATCCGTTTCAAAGATGACTTTGAGCATGGCCCCGTTCTCGACACAAACCTGATTGGTCGCTTCGATATCCGCCTTCACAAACTCCCAATCGCCGCCGAGCGCCTTGCCGATGTTGATGACCATGTCGATCTCGGTCGCGCCATCGCGGATGGCTTGCTCGGTCTCGGCGACTTTGATTTTAGTAGTGTGATTACCATGTGGGAAACCGATAACAGAACAAACCTTGACATCGGTATCCTTCAAAACTTCCCTGCACATGGTCACGGCATAGGGCTTGACACACACGGTGGCAACATCATAACGTTTGGAGATCTCACAGCCGTTGAGGATGTCTGCGTCAGTCATAGTGGGATGGAGCAGGGAGTGGTCGATCATCTTTGCGAGATCTTTGAGAGTAGGCATGATGGGTTCCTTGTATGCTTTTGATTTGCGAAGGTCGCAAAAGTGAGGGCGTGAGACAACCAACTCTCTTATTTTATTCCCCTTTAATGGTTAACCTCAAAAGTGGTCATCACTTCGGCGCAAAAAATCGGGCAGAAGTGCTCTGCCCGATTTTTATTTCGTATTCGATCAAGGTAAGGGTCGGAAGACATCCCTGAAACGACTGCCGGCTTTCAGGAAGACCGGGATCGTTTCCAAGGAGGCAGAGATCTCGATCGGTCGCCCGCCGGAGTAGATGTCACCGCTCCAGGCATCGATCCAATTCTGTCCAGCTGGCAGATAGATCTTCCGCTGGTGCGCGCCTTGTACGAGCACAGGCGCAACCAACATTTCCGGACCCAACATAAATTGATCTTCAATCGTTTCACAGATGGCATCCTCGGGAAATTCCAGGAAGAGCGGTCGCAGTGGCGGGATGCCGCGTTCCGTGGCGACCTGCATAAGCTCATGAATGTACGGTCGCAATCGTTCTCTTAGAGCTAATAGATCTTTCAAAATCTTGTAGGTTTCCTCGCCGAAAGACCAGACCTCATTGTCCGCGCCGCTCCTGGGCATGAACCCGGTCACCGGCAAGCGATAGCCATGTAAGCGCAGGACCGGGCAAAAGACACCGTACTGGAACCAGCGAACGATCAGCTCACGGAAATATTCCGTCTCCACGTCGCCGCCGAAGAAACCACCGACATCGGTCGTCCACCAGGGAATGCCACTCATCGCCATGTTCAGTCCCGCGCGGACCTGCGCCTGAAGGCTTTCGAAAGTCGAAGGGATATCGCCCGACCAGATCACCGATCCGTAGCGCTGGCTGCCTGCCCAACCTGAACGTGAGAGAGTCAGTGGTTCAGACTCGCCAGCATCCCGTAGTCCATCATAAAAAGCTTTCTGGTTAAGCAAAGGATAGATGTTGGCTACTTCCACGCCGTTTCCCAAAAAGAATCGCAGGTTTTCGGGATCCCAGGGATTCACATCCGGCTCATCGTTATCCAGCCAGAACAGTTTCACGCCATTGTCGTAATAGTTCCGCTTGACCGTATCCCAATGGAATTTTTGTGCCTGCGGGTTGGTCGCATCATAATAGGCAAAGTAAGCAGGACCGACGACACCGTTATCCAGAAAAACATGCTGGGCGTCCACGCCCTGTTCATTATTGATCAATAAACCTCGTTCGGTCATCGCCTGATAGTTTTCACTCAGCGGGCTGACCGTCGGCCAAATGGACACCATGAGTTTTACGCCCATTGCTTCCAGTTCATGCACCATGCCAGCTGGATCGGGCCAACAGTCAGGATCGAACTTCCAGTCGCCCATGCGCGTCCAGTGGAAAAAATCTGCCACGATGACCGACAAGGGCAGGCCGCGTTTTTTATATTCGCGTGCCACGCCCAATAATTCATCCTGAGTTTCATAGCGCAGCTTGCATTGCCAGAAACCGGAAGCCCACTCCGGGAATGACGAAGTCCGGCCGGTAACGGTTGTATATTGCTCAAGAATATCGGCATAGGATTTGCCGCAAACAATGTAGTAGTCCAATTGCCGGGAACCATCGGCAACCCAGCGCGTGGCATTGCGACCCAGTTCTACCCGCCCGATGCCCGGGTTATTCCATAGAAAGCCATATTTACGATTCGAAACAAGGAAAGGAATGGTCACTTCTGTGTTGCGTTGGTGAAGTTCGATCACACAGCCTTTTTGATCCAGGTGACCATGTTGATGCTGCCCGAGCCCAAAGAAGCGCTCCCCTGCCTGCGCTTTGAACCAGGCCTCGATCTTATGGAGACCACCATTCTGGTACTTAAAATGACGGCTGGGCGGAGGCGCTCCGAATATTTTCATCTCCGGCTCTTCGAGCAGGATTTGATCCGTGAGGGTGTTGTGGAACTTTAACCGCCCATCCCCCCCAATAGTTGCCTGGATCATGCCATTGCGGATACTGGTATTCTCTTCTGCAATTTCAATAACGGCCCCTGATCCATCAGAAGATGGCTCAAGAAGTGCCTGAGGTAAGTCCAGCGGTTTGCCTACCAGGTTTGCCCGGACTCTCAGCCCGTTCGTGCCCCAGGGTCGTATCCAAACTTTCTGTTGATTTTCCTGCCAGATCAGGGTGTTGCCCTCTCGAGAAAAATAGCCCATTGAAATGATCCTCCAAAAATTCCACAATACCTGCATTGCGAGGAGGGCGTAGCCCGACAAAGCAATCCCACCTCCATTTATGTACCAGGACACTTTATAAGAGATTGCTTCGCCGCCGCTTCGCCTTCGGACTGCGTCCTCCGCTCAACGCGAGCGGCTCGCACATCGTCCCCTTTAGGGGAATGACGGGTATTGTATGTGTTTTAAGATGGTTCTTATTTGATACTTCCCGCCGTGATGCCGCGCGTTAACGTCCGTTGGAAGAGCAGGAAGAAGATGATACAGGGCAGTACGCCCAGCAGCGCGGACGAACTGGATGTGGTGACATCCATGTTATGTTGGCCTTGCAGCGTGGCGATCGCGATCGGCACCGTTTGATTCGCGCTGGAAACCAGCAGGATCAACGGCAGGAAGAATTCGTTCCAGGTCCAGATGAAAAAGAAAACAAACAGCACCGAGAGGGTTGGCAGGCTGAGCGGCAGGACGATGCGCGTCAGCAACTGGAATTTGTTGGTGCCGTCGATCACAGCCGCCTCGATCAATTCCCGGGGGAATTCGCTGAATACGGAAGTCAATAAGTAAGTACCGAAAGCACTTTGGATCACGGTAAAAACGATGATGACTGCCAGTTGGGTATCGTATAACTTCAAAGCCTTGGCAAAATAATACAAGGGATAAACCAATGCTTCATGAGGTAGAAAATTTCCCAATAGAAATAAAACCAGAAGAGCGGTAGTCCATTTCATCCGGCCGATCCCCAGGGCAAAAGCGTTGAACAAAGACAGGATCACAGCCAGGATCGCCACCGCGGAACTGATCAGCGCGCTGTTGAGCAGCTTGGTACCGAAGGACACTCTGTTCCAGAACGCAACCAGTCCGTCTGTGTAAAAGCTCTCAGGAATGCTCATGGGACCGTGACTGGCGTAATCCTGTGGGCTTTTGAAGGCGTTGATACCGATGATAGCTAGTGGATACAGAACAGCCAGCACAAGCGCGATCAACAAAAACAAGGATAGGTATTTGTTAGTTTCATTGGCGAGGCGTCTCATGCCTAGCATATCAAGCCTCCCCTCTGGAAAATTCCTGCCGGACCTGGATGCGGATAAATGCAAACGTCAGCAGGATAATGATAATGGTCATGACCGTAGCAATCGTGGAACCGTAGCCCACATTTGCCTGCTCGAACAAAGCCTGGTATGTGTAATAAGAAGGAACAATGGTTGCCGAACCCGGTCCACCGCGCGTCAGAACGTAGATCTGACCGAACAACTTCAGGGCATAGATAGTGGTAGTCAACACCACTACAAAGACCTCCGGCCGGATCTGATGGATGGTGATGTAAAAGAATTTCTGCAGCCAGGTAGCGCCATCGATCTCGGCCGCCTCGAGCAATTCCGGGTCCACGCGCTGCAAGGCTGCCATGAAGATCACCAGGGGGTAACCGATCTGAAACCACACCATGATGACCATCACAGCCGGCAGGGCGGTCTTTGGATCGCCCAGCCAGTTATGCACAAGTGATTCGAGCCCTGCCGACTTCAACATCACGTTGAGCGAGCCCCAGTTCGGATTGAGGATCCACCTCCATACCACGCCGGCGATCGCGACCGGTAACACCTGTGGGATGTACAATGCCACTTTAAAAAAATTTGCCAGCCCAGGACTGAATTTGCGGGTAATGAAGTCAAATAAAAATACCGAGACCAAAAGTCCAAGAATGGTTGGGATGACCGTCACGGCGATGATCATTACCAGGTTATTTCGAAATGCTGCCCAAAACTTTAGATCGCCAATGGCCCGCTCATAGTTCGCCAGCCCGACCCACGTGGGCGGATTCACCCCGTTCCATTTCGTAAAACTGGCCCCCACCGTGACGAGGAAGGGCAGGATGATTACCAGCAGCAACCCAATCAATCCGGGCAGAAGAAAAATCCAGAATCCGTCACGCAAATAGGGCCGTTTGTTCGTCATAAAACCTCTTTGGGGAGAGGCAGTGCCTCGTGACACTGCCTCTCCTTGACTCGTAAGACTTTATGCAAGTCTACTGCGGCTTATTCTCATTATAGAAAGTATCGATCGAATCCAGCATCTCGGAGGGTGTCTTGGTCCCGTTGATCAATTCCTGAACTTCGCTGACTAGCGCATCGTAGAGACCCGGTGCGGGCCAATCGGGATAGAACGCGGCTCCAGGCGAGAATTCCTTGAAGGCTTGGACCAGTTCCTGCACCTTCGGGTCGGTGATTTCCTCCGCGTTGGCATTGACCGGCAGACCGCCCTCGTTGCCCATGATCGTCTGGATCTTCGGGCTGAGGGTGATGTCGATCCAGTCGTAGGCCAGATCCTTGTTCTCGGAATTTTCTGCGACTACCCACAAATTGCCGCCGGAACCGGGGTTGTACTGGTTGCCTGGGAAGAGGAAGATGCCCCAATCAAAGTCTGTGATCTCGGTCATCAAGCGTCCATACCACCAGCTGCCTGAGATCATCATGGGATACTTGCCGCTTTCAAAGCCCAGTCCCATATCCTCAGCACCCATCGATGTACTGTTCTTTTCGATGTAGCCCTTCTCCACCCATTCCGCCATTTTCTCGGCGCCGAAGGTGAAGGCTTCATTATGGAAGTCAACCGGGGACTTGTACAACTGATACGAGTCGATCAGATCCTGATCGGCTTTGCTCAACACCAACTCGTAGAAGATCTGCTGTGCGGGATATTCAGAGGCGCCGGTCGCAATGGGCACGAGTCCCGCCGCGACAAATTTGTCCATGACGGCTTCGAACTCTTCCAACGTAGTGGGAACCTCGACGCCGTGCTCTTCGAACAGCTTCTTGTTGTAATAGACCATGACGAACTCGCCGTAGTTGGTCACGCCATACCATTGACCGGAGCCCATCACGCCGTTCTCATAACGGGACGTGGTCTGCAAACCACCGACGATGATCTTGTCCCAGCCGCGTTTTGCCACCTCATCGGTCAGGTCTGCCAACAGTCCCTGCTGCGAGAGCAGACCGGCGGTCGCGTTGCCTTTGTTGTACTCCATCACATCCGGTGCTTCGTCTGAGTTCAGCACCATGCTGGCTGTCTGGCGGATTTCCTCGAAGCCCTTGGTATTATCCATTTCCACGGTCACGCCAGGATGGGTCGCCTCGAATTCTTCCTTGGCGGCCAGCCAGGCTTTACCCATTGCGCCGGTATCTGATTCATAGTGCCAGACCTTCAGTACACGATTCTCGGCGGGAGCCTGCGTCGGCGCCTCGGTCGCTTCCGGGGCCACAGTCACTTCTGCTTCGGTGGGAGCGCCGGGTGCCTGTGTGGGCGCGGCCTGCTGGCAGGCAGCCAACAACATGCTCGCTGCCAAAACGATCGAAAATACTCTTAACACTTTCGCTGACATCTTATCCTCCTTCAAAAAAGTAGGTTCTCGAACATGGGACGATCCGTCGAACAATATGACTTCCTGGCTTTCACCTCCTTTTCAAAAGGCAGAAGTCCATGCAGGAAAACCGGATCTGTTCTGCTGCCAGCGACACACTGCTGAAAACTTATGCAGTGTATAATCTGAGAGGCATACGCGTAGCAAAGGAGTCAAATCCGATAACCTGCGTGCTTTGCCGGTCCGGGGAGATACCGTCTACCACCAAGTAAGCCGGTATCTCCCTTCATCCAGGGATGCGCTTCAGCAATGAAGCGCTTTTTTGTTTACAGTGGAGAAACAACCTCCTGATGAACACTGCGACAGGGCCCCGTGCTCTCGCCTATGACCAGCCGGCACGGGATCAGTATCCGTGGATTCTCATCACTGGTCCCTTCCAAATGTTTGATCAATAACTCGACTGCCAGCCGGCCCAGTTCGGCGCTGGGTGGTTCCATGGTGGTCAATTTGGGCACCATCATTTCAGCCATGCGTACAGAAGAGACCAGCGCCACGATCGAAAAATCATCCGGAATTTTCCAGCCGCGCTCCGCCACCGCGCGCATAATGCCGGGATTGGCACGGTCATTCATCGTGACGGCTGCGGTGAGATCAGGATGTTCTTCCAGTAACGTTTTAAATGCTTCATATCCGGCTTGCGGGGATGCACGACAAAAACGCATCACACCTTTCAACCCGGACGCATGGACATATTCTTCGAACGCTGTCTTGGTACGAAGCACCGGTCCATACCCCGCTTCATAGGCTGCCTGTGACTGATTCAGGAAAGCAATCCTGGTGTGGCCGAGGCTGGAAAGATATGCCAGGGCTTCATTCACTGTTTCCCTGAAGGCGATATCGACATAACCGTCGCGATCGTCATCACAGCGCCCGATCATGCTAAATGGAAATTGCAACTCACGCAGCAGGTTCACGCGCGCGTCGTTGCGATGGATTTCCATCAGGATGACACCATCCACCAGACCCTGCTGAGTAAGCTCATGCAGCTCGTGGGGATCATTCGTCTCGGCAGACCACACGACCAGGTGATAACCGTTCGTGCTGGCCGCGTGCGCTGCGCTGGCGACGAAATCCAGTTCGGTGATTCCCAAACCGCGTTCCACGGCGGGAAAAAGGATGGCAAGAATACGGGTGCGCTTGCTGGCCAGCCCCCTCGCAAGCGGATGTGGACGGTACCCCAACTCATCCATCGCCTTAGCAATTCGCTGGCGCGTCTTTTCCGAGATTGGACGCGTCCCATTCAGCGCGTAGGAGACAGTACTGAGGGAGACTTTTGCTAGTTTGGCGACATCCAGCATCGTAGGCATTGGATTCCTCGGGAATGTTGTGAGACCAAATCATCGAAGCGTTTAGTCGAAGCGCTTCGATGATTTAATCATAATGATGGTTTACTAAAAAGTCAATAGGCAAAATTTGCCTTTCTCCCCCACAGCACTGTGGCGGCTCTATAAATTGATTGAGCATCTCGTCAAGCCGTCGCTTCCACTTCCTGCAAAGTCAGACCCTGATAAAAGACAAGCTCAAGCACGACGCGGTGTTCAACTGACCCTAGGCCGCGTATAACTCGCGCATGGCATTCTCATCACCCGAGGCCATGCGCCGGATCAGATCGAGGTCCTGTGATAAAGGAGAGGCTTGTCAACCAACACGTCAGGTGGCAGTCCTGACTCTCAGGTGCCGTTTTCTATCCCAACCAGCGAGGTACATAACGTCCCGTACGTTTCATGTAGGCAACGTATTCGTCTCCGAACCGGTCGATCATCATCTGTTCTTCCTTGGGAGTACGAACCACAATTGCCCATACAAACCCCAATATCCCGGTCAGCCCAATGAACCAATTCACAGAGAGAAGAAGGAAACCGACCCACAATACTATAAACGAAGTGTACATCGGGTGCCGTACCCACTGATAGGGACCTCGGGTGACAAGAGTCTGATTCTTGTTGATGGTCAACGTGGTGCTAAAGTTCTGTCCGAGCGACCGGAGTACCCAGAAAAAGATGAGTAGGGCTATCAGCCCCAGGACGAAACCAAACCATCGCAGCCAGAATGGCAAAGGAAGTGCAGACCATTTCATCAGGCGCGGATCGATGCTATAGAGCAAGATGCCCACCAGGCTTGCTCCCAACAGGAGAAAACGCGGCACAGCAATCAATATGCCTTCCGTTGCAGTGTAGAACTTATCACGGCTGATGCCAATGGATACAATGTTGTATCCCCAAAGGATAATAAAAACTAGAGCGACAAAGATAAAAAGTGCCTGGAAAGTGATTTCAATGACCATGTTTTCCTCCGAACTCAATTTTATGAATTGGACGCGTAAATATGTTTTGTAAGCATCCTGCGCTTAGGATAGCAGACATGGGAGGAAATATCATTAACCTGGGTTAATTTTGATTACTTTATTTTTTTACGGATACGGGATAGGGCTACGTCGGTAACACCCAAATAGGAGGCAATATGATATTGAGGGATTCTGTCCACCAGACCAGGAAATTCTTTTAAAAATCTCTTATAACGGATCTCTAAAGAATCAAGCAACAATTCCTTTTCGCGTGCTTCCTTGATCAATACCAGGTGCTCGGCAATTTTACGGCCGAGTCGTTCCCAACAGGCATGTCGATCATAAAGTTGATTTAATATATTGTTTGGCAGCACAACTGTTTCGGTTCTTTCCAGGGCCTGGATGAAAAAGCTACAGGGTTCATGCCGGGTGAATGAATGAAAAGAACCGGCAAAACCATTCTCCATCGCAAAATGCTTGTTGAATTCCTTGCCATCTTCGGTGCAATAGAAAAACCTGACCAACCCGGTGTTGATGAAGTAAAAATTTTCGACCACATCACCGGCCCTGACCAAATAATCTCTTGGGTCAAATGTGCGTTCAGAAAGATACTCAACAGCGTATTGCCATTCAGCGTCAGGAATAGACACCCTCTGATCAATGATACTTTTGAAGTTTTCAATACCCTTTTGGCTTTTCATATGACAGTGCACATTCTACTTTGACTAAAAGACCTTAAGAATGCAGTCATCGACATCGAAAACGGCATCGAGATCGAACAGGGTTTTTCCCGATGTAGTTCCGTTCATCTGTCTCCTCCTTCAATGACCTTATGAAGGTCAATTTTAACGCTTTTCATGCTTGGATAAGAAGCTCTCAATATCCTTGATAAATTTCAAGGTTCCCTGCTCGATCTGTTTTGTCAGGGCATCTAAATCACTAAAATCCGGATTGTCAACCAAAACGTACTCGATAATAGAATCAACGCCCTTCGTAGTGGGCACGATGTGGTATTTATTCCAAGCGTCGTCCTTAAACAATTTCCAGTATTTTGCCTGAACCTGTTTGTTATATCCTCCCAACCAAACTTCAAACCGAAATGTATCATAAATAAATACGATCGCAATTTTCAAACTTCGATCCTTTAATGATTTCGGGGAAAAGGCGAAATACGTCATGTCCATATACCCATAATAAATGCTGCCAGACACGAGATAATCAGGATATTTGTTTTTGAAATGCGTTCTCAACGTCATGATATATTCCATCAATCCTTTATATGCTTTTTGAATAACCCCCTTTTTCAGTTGTTTTCTATATTCACTTACGACTTCATGAAATGATTCCATAGCTAATCCCTGCCTTTCCTTATCGACACTGAAATATTAATATCTTCCTGGCAAATGGTACGTCAATTCCCATCCTGTTTCATGTGTCATTTGTCATAACATGAAGTCATTCCCCCGGATGGGCGGTGTGAGCCGCGCATCAGCAAAGAATCCCGTCGCGACACTCCTAGCATCCCCGGCAAAGATGAATGAAATGAACGGAAAACAAGATGGGTTATACTCACATCATGTCCCTGCGGGCGCGGTTGACCCTGCTGGTCGTTCTATTTGCACTGGCGGTACTGTTGAACATCCTGGCGCTGGTCTATCTCACCAACGCCGTCTCCGAATCGCTGGCATTGATCGAGAGTGTGCGCGAACGACAGCTCATCGCGACCCAAATGGATGCGCATTTGCGCGATGCCGAAGCCGCCATCTATCGCTACCAGATCGAGGGAGAGATCGGTTTCGTTTACCAGTTCAATACCAAGATGGATTACTTTGCGTCAGATGTGGAATACTACCGCGCGCGCGCCGGTGACCCCATCTCGCGCGGCTGGGGGTTAAGTCTGGACCAGGCCAGCACCCAGGTACGCGAGCTTGGCACACAATTGATCGAATTACGCGACAGTCAGAACCAAAATCTGGAAAGCCTCTTTGCCACCCAGGCGGAACTAACGGACCTCCTCCTGGCAACCGCTAAACCAGCCAATCCCCAATCGACTGAATATCAGCGCAGTGTGGACGGAATGTATGAAGCCTCACGCTCCATGCTTAGCGCAGTCACAGCCTACATTGCCTCGCCCGATGAAGAAGCCCATGTTCAGTTCACGGATGCAGTCGTGCAGTTTCGCCAGAGCGAAGCAGAATTTGGGGAATATAGCACCGGCGCTGAACAAAAAGATTGGGCGGCACAGATCCACGGACTCTTTGCCACCCAGCAAAACCTCGGGGCGCAGCTCATCAGCCAGCGCGACCTGCAGCAATCCCTGTTTGCCAACTTCATTGCAACGGTATTCAGTGCCGGGCAGGAAACCATCGTCGGGAAGATCCAGCCTCACGAAGCCAGCCAACTCATCACCGCGCAGGAGAATGTGCGGCGCGCCATGAATACCGCCACAGGCGTCAGCCTGATCTTGCCGCTTATGATCACCGCGTTCGCCGGTTGGCTGGTCTATCGTCTATCGCGACAGATGAATCTCAGCGTGGCGGCGCTCCTCAAAGGCGCGGACAGGGTCGCGGGCGGCGATCTGCAGACACCGGTCGCGCTGACCGGGAGCGACGAGCTGGCCCGTCTCGCGCTGGCATTCAACAACATGATGAGTGAACTCGCCAGCCGCGAGGAAGGGCTGCGCACGTTGATCGGGCGCATGGCGCAGATCCAGGATGAAGAGCGGCGGTTGATCGGACTCGATCTGCACGATGGCCTGACTCAACTCATTATTTCTGCCAACATGCACCTGAATACGTTGAACGCGCTTGCCGCGTCCGGGCTGGAGGGTCAGGCGGAAAAGGAACTGACTCTCAGTAGAAACCTGGTCAGGCAATCCATCGAGGAAGCGCGCAAAGTGATCGCCGAACTGCGCCCCACGATGGTGGAAGACTTTGGGCTGGAAGAAGGTCTGCGTCGCTATGTGAGCGAAATGTCCGAAGCAGAAAAGTGGACATATGAAATTGTCAGTGATACAGGTGGAGTGATCATTCCGCCGCCTGTGGATTCCGCCATCTTTCGGATCGCGCAGGAAGCATTGACCAACGCCCGCAAGCATGCGAATACCGATCGGGTGCGCGTGGAATTATGCACCAATGAACATGACTTGAAACTACGCGTAGAAGATTGGGGACGTGGGTTTGATCCCGCTGAAATGGATGATGACTTGATCCATCTGGGTCTGGTCTCGATGCAGGAGCGCGCCCAGATGTTAGGCGGGATATGCAACATTCAGAGCCAACCCGGTAAGGGAACACTCGTTGAAGTGTCCATTCCCCTCAGCGCATTATCCAATGTAAAGGAAGGCAGCAGGTTATGACAGAGAAAGGACCCATCTCCCTGTTGATTGCCGACGACCATCCCATGGTGCGCGCCGGATTGCGAAGTATGCTGGGAGCGTCGCGCATCCAAATCGTGGGAGAGGCCTGCAACGGACAGGAAGCTCTGGAGATGACAAAGAATCTCCAGCCGCAGGTTTTATTGATGGATATCCGCATGCCGGTGATGGATGGCATCGCCGCGCTCGAAGCCATCAAGGCCGCGAAGCTTCTGACACGCGTCATCATGGTCACTACCTATCGCAGCACAGCCTATCTCCTGCGCTCGCTTTCAGCCGGCGCGGCCGGATTTGTGCTGAAAGACATTTCGCGCGAAGAGCTGCTCGCCGCGATCACCTCTATTGCAGATGGGGAATCGCTGGTCGATAGCCAGTTCCTGCAGGATGTACTGCGGACTCTGGAAACGGCTGAAAAAAGCAACGAAACCCCTGACGAACTGGTCGAACCGCTGACAGCCCGTGAGATGGACATCTTGAAGTTGATGGTCGAAGGGTTGACCAATCAGGCTATCGGCGACGCGCTCGGCCTGAGCGCGGGAACGGTCAAAGGCTATGCCCAGACCGTGATGCACAAACTTGGAACCAGTGACCGCACCCAGGCCGCGGTCAAGGCGATACGCTTGGGGTTGGTAAAGTAGTGTGAAGTCATGTCACCCTGAGTGACACTTGCGCTACGCAAGCGCAGTGCGGTGAACGAAGGGTCTCCGGGGAATTTGAGCCGTTGGCTCAAATTCCCCGGGATTCTTCGCTCGTGGCACCTAAACGCCCTCAGCATGACATATTATCGACTCCCAAACGGAGGGAAGAAATTCCTCCATTTGGGAGTTTTTTTGTTGGAAGCGATTTGCTACATTGGTAACATCCGGCAGTTCATTTTCACCTATTCCGAAGGAGAAGAAACATGAAACGCGCTTTGTTGTTTGTGTTGGTCACTCTCTCGCTGGCGCTCAGTGCCTGTGGCAGCGCACCTGCCAGCCAATACCCGAATCAGTCAATCGAAATTATCGCCCCTGCCAACCCGGGCGGCGGATGGGATACGCTCGCGCGCACCATCCAGGTCAGCCTCGAGACCGATGAACTCGTCGGGCAGCCGCTTTCCGTCACCAATAAACCGGGCGGCGGCGGCGGTGTAGGGTTGGCGTATATGGCGGCCCAGAAG
>DASTJG010000604.1:0-12605 GCA_035716785.1 Anaerolineales bacterium | reverse complement strand
ACACCAGTAGCACTCCGCGAGAAGTTTTTCAAATATTGCGTCGACGCCCAGGCAGCCCTGCTCCCGGTAAAGGTCTTCCGAATACGGTGAGCATGAGATCCGTTAAAAGATAGATGAAACTTTCCGTCAGCCCGGGCGTATTTTGTGTATGTCAAACGCACCCAGATGGGTGCTAATTCCCCTTATGCATTGTCCCCTGTTTTCTGGTAAGATTTTTGCCACCCTGTTCCTCAAAGTTCATAGTCAATTCACAATTGTAAGGTATAAGAGCAGGCTCGTAAGGTAGAATTTCGAACATTCGAGGCGGCCCCTCGTGGAGGAATCGATGAGTAAGTTTCTCAAAAAGAACAGAACAATTCTAATCATCCTGTTGGTCGTTGTCGTGGCTGTCGCATTTATATTTGCAAGAAGGTCGAGCGCCAATACGACCAGCCAGTTCCAGACGGACACACTCGCACGTGGCAACCTGACGGCCACGATCGGAGCGACGGGCACGGTCCGTGCCAAACAAACGGCGGTGCTGTCCTGGCAGGCCGCCGGGACTGTGGATACGGTCAACGTGAAAGTTGGCGATAATCTTCCGGCCAATTTTGTGATGGCATATCTGCAAAAGACATCCCTGCCCCAAAACATCATCCTGGCAGAGGCAGATCTGGCCAGTGCACAAAAAGAACTGGATAACCTGTTTGCCTCCGATACGGCGCAGGCGGAGGCTGTGATCAACTTGCGCGACGCACAGGAAGCCTATGACAAGGCCTGGAACTGGCGCGAGGAACTGAACGGCAAGATCCATGTCAAGGAAATTATCTACAAAAAATTTGGATCGCGAACGATTCCTGTCCTGAAGGAATACCGGGCTCGCCCGGATAAAGAGACGATCAAAATAGCGGATGAGGATCTTGCGCTTGCCAAGGCAAAGCTGGACGATGCCCGCCGCGAGTATGATCGCTTGAATAATGGCAATATGCAGGATATCGCCGCAGCCCAGGCGCGGCTGGATGCAGCCCAGGCAACCATCAACATGGCGCGCGTGATCGCGCCTTTTGCCGGCATCGTAACGGAGGCGCACGCCTTGCCTGGTGATCAGGTGAGCGCGGGCGATGTCGCTTTCCGTGTGGATAACTTGTCGAGCCTGTTGGTGGATGTGGAAGTTTCTGAAGTGGATATCAACAGCATATCCATCGACCAGCCCGTCACGCTTACGTTTGATGCTATTCTTGGCAGGGAATATCATGGCGCAGTGGTGGAAGTGGCTCAAGCCGGCACTGTAGAGAACGGAGTCGTCAACTTTACGGTCACTGTGGAATTAGGTGATGCAGATGCAGCAGTCAAGCCCGGGATGACTGCTGCGGTCAATATTGTGGTGGAAGAGGTGCAGGATGTGCTTCTTGTTCCGAATCGTGCCGTGCGCCTGATGGATGGTCAGCGGGTGGTCTATGTTCTGGAGAATGAGGTGCCTGTCCAAAAGGAGATCACTCTTGGCCCTTCGTCTGACACGATGAGCGTGGTTGCAGGCGGCGATGTAAAGGAAGGCGATGCCATCGTCTTGAATCCGCCAACGCCGGGTGGAGGCCCCTTTGGCGACTAACGGCATGTCCAATGTGATCGAAGCCCGCGACATTCGCAAGGTTTACAAAATGGGCGAAGTGGAAGTGGAAGCCTTGCGCGGTGTCTCGTTTGACATTAAACGCGGCGAAGTGATCGCCATCATGGGACCTTCCGGTTCCGGGAAATCCACGCTCATGAACACGTTAGGGTGTCTGGATCGTCCCACGTCCGGCGAGTACACATTGGACGGCGAAGCTGTTGCTTCGCTCACCGACGATCAACTGGCGAGCATCCGCAATCGCAAGGTGGGGTTTGTTTTTCAGAGCTTTAACCTGCTTTCGCGCCAGACCGCGATCACCAATGTCGAGCTGCCATTGCGTTACTCGGGCAACCTGGAGGCACGCCGCGAGCGCGCTATCGAAGCCCTGAAGGCAGTAGGACTGGGCGACCGTATGACCCATCGCCCCTATGAGCTTTCCGGTGGGCAGCAGCAGCGTGTGGCGATTGCGCGCGCGATCGTCAATAACCCGGCCATCATTATGGCCGATGAGCCAACCGGCAACCTCGACTCGAAAGTTGGCAAGGAGATCATGTCCTTGTTGCTTACCTTGAACACAGAGAGCGGCACGACGTTGATCATCGTGACGCATGATCCAATCATCGCGGAGCAGACCCAGCGCGTGATCCGCTTGCGCGATGGATTGCTGGACCCCGCGCCAGGCCCTAATGGGCAGAGCGGTGGTGCCTCATGAGCATTGGACGGGCCTTTCTCGAAGCACTCGAAAGCTTAAGCGGCAACAAGCTCAGGTCCGGATTGACCGTGCTGGGCATCGTGATCGGTGTTGCCGCCGTGATCGCGATGCTGGCCGTTGGCCGGGGCGCGGAGGCATCCATCACAGGTTCCATCAGCGGGATCGGCACAAATCTTCTATTCGTTTTTCGTGGCGACCAGGCGAATAACATCCGCAACCCGAAGCCATTGACGATGGGCGATGCAGAAGCATTGCGCGACCAGTTCGCGGCGCCATCGATCGCCGCAGTGGCACCTGCCCTGGAGGGAGATGCCACCGTCACATTTGCCGGTGAACAGACCTCACCTCAGCTTTTCGGTGTGACACCGGAATACTTCCAGGTCCGGAATTTGAATGTCACAGAAGGTGAATTGATCACTCAGGAACATATCTTGGGACGCGCCTCCGTGGTCATCCTGGGAACCGAGGTGGCTGAGAACCTGTTCGGCCACGCCGACGGCGTCACCGGCGAGACCGTTCGCGTCGAGGGACAGCCGTTCCGTGTGATCGGTGTATTGGAATCGAAGGGCGGCGGCGCCTTTGGTAGTGAAGATAATCAGGTGCTGGTACCGTTCACCACGGCGCAAACCCGCCTGATACGCCGCGCCACCAGCGACCGCGTGGACATCATCTTTGTCCAGGCCGCCAGCGGGGACGTGGTGGCAGAGGCCACAGATGAGATTTCCACGATCCTGCGCACGCGTCATCGCACGGAGGTCGGCGCGGATGATTTCACCGTTTTTTCCCAGCAGGATCTGCTGACCACCTTCCAATCCATTACCGGTATTTTGACCATTTTCCTGGGAGGCATTGCAGGGATTTCGCTCCTGGTCGGCGGCATCGGCATCATGAATATCATGCTGGTGTCGGTCACCGAGCGCACGCGCGAGATCGGCCTGCGCAAGGCCTTGGGGGCACGCAGGCGCGACATCCTGATCCAGTTCCTCACCGAGTCGTCGCTGCTGAGTCTGATCGGTGGAATTATCGGTATTCTGTTCGGCTGGTTGATCTCGTTCGGTGTCGGACAGATCGCGGCGGCGAGTGGAACGGCCTTCACCCCGATCGTAGGCGCGGATGCTGTTGCGCTGGCGACGCTCTTTTCCGCGGCGGTCGGTCTGTTCTTCGGGATTTATCCCGCCAATCGGGCCGCAAGTCTGGAACCGGTCGAGGCGTTACGGTATGAATAATTCTGGTAGGGGCACGCTATAGCGTGCCCCTACGTGTTAAAATATATCCATGACTAATTACAATATTCTTATTACAGACGGACTGGATGCGCGCGGCCAGTCCATTTTGCGTGCAGCGGGCAATGTCAATTATCGTGAGAGCACCCCCGTAGATGAGTTGATCAATCTTATCGCCGAATACGACGCGCTGATCGTACGCGGCCAGACCCGGGTCACGGCGGCTGTGATGGATGCAGCTTCCAGGTTGAAGGTGATCGGGCGCGCGGGCGTTGGCGTGGACAACATCGATCTCGAAGCGGCAAAGAAGCATAACATCACGGTGGTCAACGCGCCGTCTTCCACGACCATGGCCGTTGCGGAATTATCCTTTGGCCTGCTGCTGGCCGTCGCGCGCGAGATCCCACGCGCAGACGCAGATATGAAGCAGGGACAATGGCTCAAGAAGGAATTCGAAGGGGTCGAGCTGAACGGCAAGACGCTCGGCGTGATCGGCTTTGGTCGCATCGGGACGGAAGTGGGAAAGCGCGCCGCCGCGTTCGGAATGAATGTGGTCACGTATGATCCCAACGTCTCAGAACACGAGCTTGAGCATGGCAATGCGGAGCCCGTGTCGCTCCAGGATCTATTTGCCTGGTCTGATTTTATTTCCCTGCATTTGCCGCTCAACGTCCAGACGCGCGACCTGATCGGCCCGCAGGCATTCTCCCAGATGAAGGACGGTGTGCGGATCGTCAGCACGGCGCGCGGTGGGATCATCGATGAGACTGCTCTGCTCGCGGCGCTGAACAGCGGGAAGGTCGCGGGCGTCGCGCTGGACGTCTTCGAGAAGGAGCCGCCCGGTTTAACGGAACTGGTTTCCCATCCGCGCGTGATCGCCACTCCACACATCGGCGCGCAGACGACGGAAGCACAATCCCGCGCCGCCGAGGATATTGCCTATGAGGTTTTGGCAGCCTTGGAGGGAAAATCCCTCCGCTGGAAGGTTGCCTGATTTTATAAAGCGAGATAGCATCTTAAGATACAGGAGGTCGCATGAGCGAAAAACTTGAACAATTAAAGGAAAAACTTGGTGAAGTTGCAGATATTGGTAGCGCAGCCAGCGTATTGAGCTGGGATCAGCAGGTCAATATGCCCCCTGCCGGGAATGAAGCCCGCGGACAACAGCTCGCGACGCTGAGCAAGATCGCGCAGGAGAAGTTCATTAGCGATGAGGTCGGCAGGCTGATCGAAGATCTGAAGCAGGATCTGGATGGCGCGGACACGGATGATGCTGCGCTGGTGCGCGTGGCCGCCCGCAATTACGACAAAGCCAGACGCGTCCCGCCTTCGTTCATTGCCGAACAAGCCATCGTCACCTCCAGGGCGTTCGACGCCTGGATGGAGGCGAGAGGTAAGTCTGATTTTTCGATCTTCCAGCCTCACCTCGAAAAGGTGGTGGAACTGGTCCACAAATATATTTCCTTTTTCCCGCCCGCGGATCATCCGTACGACACGCTCCTGGATGATTACGAACGCGGGATGAAGACTGCCGACGTCAAGGCGATCTTCGATGGCTTGCGGCCGAAACAGGTGGAGTTGATCAAGAAGATCACCTCTGCAAAGCAGGTCAAGGCTGATTTCCTTTACAAGAAATACAACGAAAAGAAGTTGATCGATTTTGGCGTGGATGTCATCACCCAGTTCGGTTATGACTGGAAGCGCGGCCGCCAGGATAAGGCCCCACATCCATTCGAGACTACCTTCAGCATCAACGATGTCCGCATTACGACTCGTTATGAAGATGACAACCCGTTGGCGACTCTGTTCAGCACCATGCATGAGTCTGGTCACGCGATGTACGAACAGGGCATCAACCCCGCCTACGAGCGCACGCCACTCTCCGGCGGAACGTCGCTGGCTGTGCACGAGTCACAGTCGCGCATGTGGGAGAACCTGGTCGGCCGTTCCCTGCCGTTCTGGGAGCATTTCTATCCGGCCCTGAAGAAGATCTTCCCCTCACAGCTGGATGGTGTGGGACTCAAAGCCTTCTACAAAGCTATCAACAAGGTAGAGCCTTCCCTCATTCGCGTCAATGCGGATGAAGCCACGTATAACCTGCACATCATGCTCCGGCTCGAGCTGGAGATCGGTATGGTCGAAGGCAAGATCGCGGTCAAAGACCTACCCGAGATCTGGAACGCGAAAATGCAGGAGTATCTTGGCATCACGCCTGCCAACGATGCAAAGGGCGTTCTGCAGGATATCCACTGGTCCGGCGGCGCGATCGGTTATTTCTCCACCTATGCCCTCGGCAATCTCGTCTCCGCGCAGTTGTGGGAGAAGATCAACAAGGATATTCGCGATCTCGATGACCAGATCCGCAAGGGCAATTTCAGCGAACTGCTTGGCTGGCTGCGCAAGAATATCCATCAGCACGGACAGAAGTACGGGCCGCAGGAACTTGTCGAAAGGGTTACAGGCTCCCGGATCACGCCGGAACCGTACGTTCGCTATTTGACGAAAAAATACAGCGAGGTTTACGGATTATAATCATCTGTCGTTGCGAGAAATGACGCCAAGCCTCAAACGGCGAGTGCGGCACGACGAAGCAATCTCCCTCGACATTGAAACCATCAACATTACAGGAGATTGCTTCGCCGCGTAGAACGCGGCTCGCAACCCCGGCTGCTTTCGCCGGGGCAATGACGAATTCTTACATGAAACGAAACCTTCTCCTCATCGCCTCTCTGCTTGGACTTCTGGTTGGCTGCGCTGCCCCGACTGCGAGTCCCATCCCGACAGCTTATCCGCCTGAATACCTGCCGACCGTCATTGCCATGACCGTGGCGGCGGGAAGCGTTCAGGCCTCTGAAACAGCCCTGGCGCTGACGCCGATCGTCACTCCCAGCGACACACCAGCACCCACGCGCACTCCGACCCCGCGCGCAACCCTCACAGCGACAACCATCCCGGGGCATGAACCCGCCACGATCCAGATCTTCGCGCCGGGACCGATGTCCAAAGTGGCCTCGCCGATCACACTGCGGATGCACATCATTGCCGGTGGCAGTGGAAAGATACAGATCGATCTCTATGGGGAAGATGGACGTTTGTTGACGCGCAATAAGAAAAGCCTGGCTCCCGGGGGGAAAGGGGCCGACCAGCAGATCAAAGTTCCCTTTGAAATCCCCGGCAATGCCGAGGTAGGACGCCTGACCGTCAGCACGCTGGATAAACAGGGCAGGATGGAATCCTTGAAATCCGTCCGCCTGCTGCTGCTTTCCTCCGGCAATAACGAGATCACTCCGCCAGGGGATCTGTCTGAACCTATAGGTGTGTTCAACCCGAAGGCGGATGAATCGATTTCCGGCGGTGTCGTGTACGTGAAAGGCGACCTGTGGCCTTTCAATCTCAATCCGGTCTTTGTTGAATTGATCGACCCGGGGGGGAAGTCGATTGCTGTGCGGATCGTGTCGGTGAAAGACGTCAATCCGCATCTCCTCGAGACGACGCTCCCGTATAAAGTGTTTGTGCCCACGGCGGCGCGCCTGACCATCCGCCAGGACGACGACCGGATCAATGGCTTGTTTTATGTCTACAGTCAGGAAGTATTATTGAACCCATAATGTCATTCTGATGGAGTGGTACTACCACCGAAGAATCCCGCCACTATGCGGCGGAGACCCTTCCAATGCCAAGGCACCACTCAGAGTGACATTCCCTGCTTGTCAAAATACTTGCGGGTGGTATAATTCGCACGCTTTTCATGACGGGGTGTGGCTCAGACCGGTAGAGCGCACGGTTCGGGTCCGTGAGGTCCCGAGTTCAAATCTCGGCACCCCGACAGCAGTCCACATGGCTAGCCAAAAAGGCTAGCCATGTGGACTTAAATAGGCTGTGAATCAGGGGGCTTGAAACTGCGGTCCACATGGCTCTTATCCGTGAGGTCCGCAGTACTCCAAATAAGAAATAGATGCCATATTGTAGACCTCACGTTTTTTCCCTCTTTGGATTGGTCACCGGAAAATTGAATATTTTGAATTCCCCTAACGAGAGACAGGTTGTGCACACTATTTGTTGCCCAAAAAGAGAACTCGAACGGCTGCAAGCTGGGTGAAACGGGGCAAAGTCTGGTGCGGGTGTCGTTGAGTCATTTGGCTGGTCAATGTGTGGCAGCATTGCGTGCTGAGGCTGGCAAATAACATCTATTCGGATTGGCGCGTGTCTATCTAGTTTCAGAGGATAAAAAAGACAACTTTGTGAACTGTACATAGTTGTCTCAACCTGCGGTCCCGGCGGGTTTCCGTCCCGCGATCCAGAATTACTAAGGCACTCGACGAATTAGATCACATACATCAACTCTTGGCAGTTAAAGGTAATATAAGGGGCATAAAAAAGATGATCACACCAGGATCATTCCATGCATAAAATGGAAGATCATTCCGTTCACAATGCTCATCAGGAACACACCGCATCACCGGGAAGCGTAAAAGCAGATCACTCTGCTCACGTGGGTCATGGCGCGGACCACATTGAGCACGAGCAAATGTTCCGCGTCCGCTTCTGGTGGAGTCTGTTGTTGAGTATTCCCGTTCTGGCCTATAGCGAAATGATCCAGATGTGGATTGGCTTTCATCCCCCTGCCTTTCCGCTTAGTGAATGGATTCCCTTCGTCTTTTCGCTGATCATTTTTAGTTATGGCGGCATTCCCTTCCTGAAAATGGCAGTCCCGGAATTGCAGGAACGCAAGCCTGGCATGATGACGCTTATCTCGCTGGTGATTTCAGTTGCCTTCGATCAGCAATTTCACTACCCTGAAAGGACGCGGTGTCCAGGCCGACCTCGAGAATGAAACCTATTATGTTGATGGACCCCGCCTGCTCGAAATGCTCTCCGGCTGGGGAATCTCCCTCTCTCCTGCAGTTGGCGCGTTGCTAATGTCAATAAGTACAATCGTTGTTGCCGTGAATGCGCAGTTGTTGAGGAGCACGGTGTTAGTAGCGGACGTTCCTGCGGTATAGCAGGTGATCCTGGCTCCGGCGGCTAGGCAGAAATTGCTGCCGCCTATCGGAGCCGCTCATTTTTCCAAAGAGTCTCCAATAGCGAATGCGTCTTGATGTAATAAAGATCGCCAATGACTGCCATTGCGCGAGTTGGTCCGTCAACTAGGATAGGGTCCATAGGCTATATTGCTTACTCAAGAATAAGTGAGTTTGCTCTCTGCCGGGATGGGAAATAACCATAAAATGATGATACCTATTTCCGAGGCAACCTATGACGACCCTTTCTCCATTTTTATCCATTAACTCCTCATGCGATCAAGCCTTGCAGATGACCAAGGCCTTATTGTCACAGGCAGGTTTGTCGGCCGTGCAAACATTTAACTTGAATACGGCGCGTCTTGGCGCCCATAATTGCTCCTGTCCTAATCACGGGACAGAGGCGTGTGACTGCCAAATGATCGTTTTATTGGTGTATGGAGAAGCGGCGGAACCCGCAACCTTGATCTTGCATGGCAATGATGGACAAACCTGGGTGTCGGTGACGGATGACCCTGCGCAACGAACGGACAAAAAGCTGATCACCAGTATTCGCCACGTGCTGGACAGCCAGGTATCTGCTGATTTCTACCGCATAGGCTAAATGGCTTATATGATCCCCGTCATATTGCTCTCCCGTAATTGAGAAGCTTCGCTTATATTTCGACGGCAATTATCCAATTCGAGAGAGGCTGTATGAAACGATCTTTGTTAATCGCATGGATGGGGCTATTAATTCTTTCCGCTTGTGCGCCAGCCGCACCCGTAACGGGCAACGAAAATATGCCAATGGAAGCCACTCAAATGGTGACCGCTACTCCAGGAAGCATGACCGCGAACAATCCCGAAGCCGCACATATGATGGAACCGATCACAGCTCCGGACGTTCAGCCCGCGACCGAAACCAAAGGAGGGCAACCGCTTGAATTTCGTGAAGAGAATGGTGTGAAGGTATTTGAACTGACGACGAAAGCGGTGCAGTGGCCGATCCTGGACGGCGTGACCGTCACAGCCTTCACGTATAACGGAACCGTGCCGGGGCCGATGATCCGCGTCACAGAGGGCGACCCGGTCCGGATCGTGGTCAGGAACGAACTGCCTGACCCGACGACGATCCACTGGCACGGAGTAGAAGTCCCCAATGCCATGGATGGTGTGCCGGATGTCACGCAGGATCCCATCCAGCCAGGCGAAACATTCACCTATGAGTTCATTGCAAAGCCTGCCGGGACATTCATGTATCACTCGCACTTCGAGGGGGATGTGCAGGTAGGAGCGGGATTATATGCGCCTTTCATTATTGAACCCAAAGGACCTGAAGCCAATCCGCCTGCTGTCGACAAAACGTTGATGATCTCGGAGTGGCTGCAAAGAGATGGTCAGACTTATGCCGCCATGCCGATGAGCGGGATGGAGCCAAACTTCTTTACCATCAATGGCAAGGCGTTCCCAGCCACGGAAACAATTACTGTGAAAAAAGGCGAGCGCGTTCGTCTTCGTTTGATCGCCATTGGACAGTTCATTCATCCCATGCACCTGCACGGTTTTCCGTTTCAAATCGTCGCGACGGATGGGCACCCTGTCCCTGAAGGCGCGCGGCTCACGAAGGATACTGTCAGCGTCGCGCCGGGTGAACGGTATGACATCGAATTTGTCCCCACCGAGACGGGCCAGTGGATGTTGCACTGCCACATCCTGCACCATACGACCAATGACAACGTCGAGCCGGGTGGCTTGATGTTGATGATCGATGTTGTTGAATAATTTATTTTCCCAAGGAGAGAGAACCTATGCGTAAGGTTAATTTTATCAGTATGCTTGTGATGATGTCTGTTTTACTGGCAGCTTGTGGAAGTGCATCCACACCGGCGGTCACGTCGTCCAAGCCCGTGAATATCAAAGTCGAGACCAATCCTAACCCTCCAATGATGGGAGATATCGAAGTGATATTGAACATTACCGATGCGAATGGCAACCCAATCGAAGGAGCCACTGTAGATGTCTCTGCGGATCACATCGACATGACTGGAATGGATATGAGTGGGGCAGCCACAGAGCAGGGCGGCGGCAGATACGCGATCAATGCCAATTTCAGCATGAGTGGCAATTGGAGGCTCAAAGTCTATGTCCGCAAGGAGGGGCTGGATTATTCAGAAGAGATCGATCTCGCAATTCAATAGATCTTATACGTAGTTGGGAATATTTCTGCCTGCTCGTGCGTCAATAGAATACAGGTAAATACCATGTCAAAAGTAACCAAGCGAGAACAAAGGCGCGTCCGCCAGCAGCGTGATCGAATGAAGAGTTATGCGATATGGGGAGGCGTGGGGCTCGTTGTGCTGGCGATCATCGGATTCTTCGTCTGGCGGGGCGTTCGCCCTGCAGCGGGCGAAGCGGTTCCGGAGATGGTCAGCGCGCCGCACATCCCGAAAGATACCGATCCGGGAGAATACAATTCCGATCCCCCTACTTCCGGTTTGCACTACACGGAAGAAGCGGAGGTGGGATTCTATGATTCGAATATTTACACGTATCCTGCCGGCTACCTGGTTCATAACCTTGAGCATGGTTACATCATCTTCTGGTACAACTGCGACCTGTTGCCTGAGAGCGAGTGTTCTGAACTCAAAACGCAGATCCAAACCGTCATGGATGATCTGGGTGGCACAAAGATGATCGCCTATCCCTGGCCTTCGCTCGATGTTCCCGTCGCGCTGACTTCCTGGGGACGAATTCAAAAGTTCGAGACGTTTGATCCGGAGCAAGCCAAAGCCTTCTATCGAGCCAATCTCAACCGCGCCCCGGAACCGAACGCACCCTAGAGGAAACAATGACTACATTGACAACCACTCTCACAAGAAAATCAAAACCATCCGTTTTCAGCTGGATTTCCCAGTACTGGTTTGCAACGTTCTTGATCATCTATGGGATCTGGGTTTGGCTTCCCTTCCTGGCACCCGTGTTCATGAACCTCGGGTGGACCGGTTTGGGAAAAGCAATCTATCTGATCTATTCGTTCTTCTGCCACCAACTCCCGGAGCGTTCCTTCTTTTTCTTTGGCGAAAAGACCATGTATGCGTTGAGCGAAATTCAGGCTGCGTGGCAGGATACAGTCAATCCAATGATCCTGCGACAATTTATCGGCAACGAAACGATGGGCTGGAAAGTTGCCTGGTCGGACCGTATGATCTCCTTCTATGGCGGTGTCTGGTTGTTTGCACTCTTATGGTATTCGGTCCGCCGCAGAGTCAAACCCCTGTCCTGGTGGGGATTCGCTCTGCTCCTGCTGCCTATAATTGTTGATGGAACTACGCATGCCATCAGCGACCTGGCGGGGATTGGTCAGGGTTTCCGCGATAGCAATCTCTGGCTCGTGACATTGACGAACGGCAATTTCCCTGCTTCGTTTTATGCGGGCGATGCGATTGGTTCCTTCAACTCATGGGCTCGCTTCGCGACCGGACTTTTGGCTGGGCTGGCCATCGTCTGGCTTGCGTTCCCCTATATTTTCCAGTCTCAGGCATATAATCAGGAATTGGACAAATTGAGCTATGAAAAAGTCATCGAGCAAATCAAAAACAGCAATCCGCATCATTCTGGCTGACGATCATCACATCGTCCGCTCGGGAATTCGCCAGCTGCTCGAGAGCGAGGACGATCTAAAGGTCCTTGCCGAAGCCGGGGACGGTGAGGAGGCTCAAGCACTGATCGAGAAGCACAAGCCGGATGTCGCCGTGCTGGATATTCAGATGCCCAAAGCCAGCGGCATCGAAGTCACGCGTTGGGTGCGCGCTCACTTTCCTGAAGTCGGCGTGTTGATCCTGACTGCCTATGATGACGATCCCTATGTGATGGCTGTTCTGCAAGCGGGCGCGAATGGATACGTGTTGAAAACTGCTCAGGCGGATGATCTGATCCAGGCTGTCCGGGATGTGAACGAGGGGAAATCCGCGCTCGATCCCACGATTACGCGGAAATTGATGTCCACCCTCTTTAAGCCATCCGAAAAGATCACTGCAGAGCCATTGACCGACCGCGAACTGGATGTACTAAGACTGGCT
>DASTJG010000603.1:0-5417 GCA_035716785.1 Anaerolineales bacterium | reverse complement strand
CAATCCTCTTCCCTGCAGACCTGTAGAGATTTTCCCGCCTGGGGTCTACTGCAGGTATTGTTCCGTTCCCGGGCAATGCCAATCCTATTGCTTCATTGAG
Source organism: Anaerolineales bacterium (assembly GCA_035716785.1). Taxonomy (GTDB): domain Bacteria; phylum Chloroflexota; class Anaerolineae; order Anaerolineales; family Villigracilaceae; genus Defluviilinea. The sequence continues at coordinate 5,317 of DASTJG010000603.1, read as the reverse complement.
GCAGTTCATCGAATTGGCAGTGAACATCCCGGAACATGACCCACAGGACGGGCAGGCAAATCTTTCCAAAGTTGTCAGACGTTTTTCATCGATCTTTCCTGCTGAATATGCCCCCACCCCTTCGAACACAGATATCAAATCAATCGTTTCGCCTTCCGGAGTCATCCCCGCCTTCATCGCGCCACCAGAGACAAAGATGGTCGGGATGTTGACTCGCATCGCAGCCAATAACATTCCAGGCACGATCTTGTCGCAGTTTGGGATGCAGACCATGGCATCGAACCTGTGAGCTTCGATCATCGTCTCCACGCAGTCAGCGATCAGTTCCCGCGAAGGCAGCGAGTATTTCATCCCCATGTGACCCATCGCGATCCCATCATCCACGCCGATGGTATTGAACTCGAACGGCACCCCACCCGCGGCTCGGACCGCGTCCTTCACAAGCTTGCCGAACTCCTGCAAATGTACGTGCCCGGGAACAACATCGACATAAGAATTGACAATGGCAACGAACGGTTTCTCGAAATCTTCTTCCTTCACACCCGTGGCACGCAGTAACGCACGATGTGGCGCTTTCTCATATCCTTTTTTGACAGTGTCTGATCGCATGGCTCTTTTCCTCAAATTGGTATAAACAAAAAGAGCCACCCGTGGTTAGGGTGGCTCTCTGCGTTTGCCCAGGTGTGTTTTATTTCACCTTCACCTTTGCCATCCTAACCGAAAGTAGATCCTTAATAATAAGGACCTCAATAAGGACGACAATAAGGGAGAGGGTGAATATTGGATTCATTCTGGTTTCAGGTATTTCGCCCGATTATAGGCTTATTTTGAAATACGTCAAGGTCAAATGTCAGACAGAAATTCATCCACACAACATTCAATATTACCTTGATGACATCAGGCTCGCAGATTTTGTAAATATAAAATGAGTCTTTGCCCGGACACATAACTTTTTGAAAGCCAAAACGACTGAGTCAACAGTTACAAAGGAGGTTGATTATGACACATATAATCACAAGTCTGTGCTTGCGCGACAATGGATGCAGTGAGGTCTGCCCGGTGGAATGCATCAATCCCGGCATGCCTGTGGAACAGTGGCCCACGTATTACATCGATCCATCCACATGCATCGATTGTGGAGCCTGCGTTCCAGAATGTCCCTTCAAAGCGATCTTCCCGGAGGACGAAGTTCCCTCGGCATATCAGTCAACAGGCAATGAAGTGATCAACCAGCCAGGTTTGACCGGCCGCTATGAGAGCATGAATCATCACCAGGAAAAAATTGTTTTGGAAACAACGCGCGTCTTAAATGCAGGCGAAATCGTGGATCTGCGACCCAGCATTCAATCCAATTATGATTTTTACAAATAGAATAACAAGCACTAGTATGTCAGCTTTATAAGTGACATCTTCAAATCAGCAAGCATTTTGCCCTTGACTCATTCCCATCACTGGCATAGAATTCCGCCCAATATGAACCCGGCTTATTTTGGTATGACCATGACTATGACTACCTCCCGGTCTTTCCGTGAGGAGTTTGTGCTTGGGCAGAAGTAGCCGGATCAAAGGTTACCTAAGGACACACAGCGCCTCACGGAAACGTGAGGCGTTTTTGTTTACCACCTCACCCCTGCCTCTCTCCTAAAAGGAGAGGGGAAATCGAAGGAGCATTTATGTCAAAGCAAACACTTGTTATGAAGTTTGGAGGGACATCGGTCGGGTCAGTGGATGCACTAACCAAAGCGGCTCAGATTATTCAAGAAGCACGCGCCCAATATCCGCGCCTGGTGGTCATCACGTCCGCGATGTCCGGTGTGACAGATCTGTTGCTGAAGTCCGCAGCACTTGCCGTGCAAGGGAATATCGATTCCCTGCCAGACGCCGAAGCCGCGTTGAAGGAGAAGCACTTTACCGCAGCAGACGCCCTCATCAAAGATGAAAACTTGCGCGAGGCTACAAAAGGGGAAATCAATTGTTTGATTCAGCTGCTTGTTGACTTCTGCAAAGCCATTGCTGTGCTTGGCGAAGCCAGTCCGCGCGCCATGGACGCCGTGGCATCGCTCGGGGAACGGATGAGCGTCCGTTTGTTGGGGGCAGTGGTGGAAAGCGCGGGGGTCAGGGCGAAAGCGATTGAGTCAAGCGAATTCGTCATCACGAATTCACATTTTCAAAGTGCAAGTCCCGATTTCGATGTAACAACCGAGAAAACACGTCAATGTCTGAATCCGCTTTTCGAGCAGGGACTGGTTGTCGTTACAACAGGGTTCATTGGCGCGACGCCCGAAGGTGTGATCACCACCCTGGGTCGCGGCGGCAGCGATTTCTCTGCGGGCATTATCGGCTCCGTGCTACCCGCCGATGACGTCTGGATCTGGACGGACGTTGATGGCGTCATGACCGCCGATCCGCGCCTGGTAAGTTCCGCGAAGACATTGCCCGAGATCAGTTACAGCGAAATCGCCGAACTGGCATATTACGGAGCGAAAGTTCTGCATCCGAAAACGATCCGTCCGCTGGTGGAGGCAGGGATCGGACTGCGGATCTGCAACACGTTCAACCCATCTCATCCCGGCACGCGCCTGGTCTCCAACGGATATTCCAATGGCAAAGCGAATAAACGTGAACAAGTGATCAAAGCCGTGACCGCCATCCGCAAACAAAAGCTGGTGACGATCGAGGGGCGCGGCATGCTGGGCGTCCCGGGTGTGGCGGCACGCGCATTCGGCGCCGTCGCATCCACGGGGACAAGTGTGCCGCTGATCACTCAGGCTTCCTCGGAGCAGTCAATTTGTTTTGCCATCCCGTCGGAATCTGCAGATCATGTGTTGGAGTCGCTGCAAAAAAATTTCGCTATCGAACTTTCCGAACGTGATATCGACCGTGTCTGGGCAACAGATGAGGTGGCCATCATCACAGCAGTGGGTTCTGGCACACGCAACACGCCGGGAGTGGCCGGTCAGATTTTCAGCAAGCTCGGCGAATGTGAGATCAACGTCCTGGCGATTGCCCATGGCTCGTCCGATGTTTCGATCAGCATGGTGGTTGAGACGGCGGATACGGAAAATGCCGTCAAGGCCTTGCATGAATTAATCGTTAACTAGCCGTCATTGCGAGGGCGGTGATTTTCCGCCCGAAGCAATCTCTTATACAGTAAGTGAGATTGCTTCGTCGCGGCGCAAAACGCCACTCCTCGCAATGACGAAAAATTTCAAGGAGAAATTATCATGTCCCCCTCTCAAATTCCTGTCGCAGTTCTCGGCGCGACCGGCTCAGTCGGTCAGCGCTTCATGTCGTTGCTCGACCAGCATCCCTGGTTCAAGGTCGTCGCGCTGGCTGCCTCTGACCGCTCCGTCGGGCAAAAGTATTCGCAGGCGGCGCGCTGGGTCTTGGACGTCCCCATGCCTGAATATGCGCGTGACATGGTCGTCGTCCCCGCGCGTACGGATTGCATCGATGCCAAAATAGTTTTTTCGGCCTTGCATAACGACATCGCGAAAGACCTGGAACCGGAATTCGCACAAGCCGGGTTTGCTGTTTGCTCGAACGCCTCCTCCTACCGACGCGCTGAGGATGTTCCATTGTTGTTACCGGAAGTCAACGCGGATCATGTCCATCTTGTCAAAGAGCAGCGCAAGAGGCGCGGCTGGAGAGGAGCCATCCTTACCAACCCGAACTGCACCTGCACGGGGCTCACGATCGCGCTCAAGGCGCTCGACGATGCTTTCGGCGTCAAGAAAGTCTTTGCAGTTTCCATGCAGGCGCTTTCCGGCGCGGGCTATCCGGGTGTCCCCTCACTCGACATCATGGATAACGTGATCCCCAACGTCGCCAACGGCGGCGAAGAAGACAAAGTGGAATGGGAACCGCGCAAGATGATCGGCAAACTGAACAACGGCAAGATCGATCTAGCCGATATCAAATTCAGCGTGCATACCAATCGTGTCGCCGTGATCGACGGACATACCGTCTGTGTCAGCATCGAGCTTGCGAGTCCCGCACAGCCGGAGGCGGCCGAGGCAGTCCTGCGAGAGTACCGCGCGCCCGAGTCCGCGCGGGAACTGCCGTCGGCGCCGCGCCCCGTCATCGATGTCCGCAGCGAAGCGGATCGCCCTCAGCCGAGACTCGACCGCTTGACCGGCAAAGGCATGACGACCGTGGTTGGCCGCGTCCGCCGCGATCCCATCCTGGATCTCAAATTCGTTGTGCTTTCCCACAACACGATCCGTGGCGCGGCAGGCGGATCGATCTACAATGCCGAGCTGCTGGTAAACGAAGGTTTGCTCTAGGAGATTGTCACTTTTCGGCTTTTGTTGCATCTAACGATTGATGGCTAATTCACGCAAAGATGCAACAAAAGCCCGTCAGAGCAAGAAGAAAACATTCACATCACGATATCCTTCCAGATCCAGGGTTTGTCGCGCCCCGCGTGCCGGACAGAAATGTTCGCATTGCTGCGAGGGACGACTCGATTACGACGGACTGTTGCAATTATCCTGTCCCGTCTGCGGGAATGTGGCCTCAGGCGGAGGCTTCACCTGATGACCTCGTTGCATCCGGCGTGCCCGGCAAAACTTTTTATCAATTTCCTGAAAGGATGTAGTGAATGACAGAAGGTGCCATAACAAACCTTGGTTTCAAAGTCGTTTTGAACACAGACTTCGAATCAGCGATCCAGCGTGTGACAGAGGCGCTCAAGGCTGAGGGATTCGGCGTGCTGACGGAGATCGACGTGAAAGCAACGCTGAAAAAGAAACTCGATGTAGATTTTCGTCCGTATAAAATCCTGGGTGCCTGTAACCCATCTTTGGCGCATCGCGCTCTGACCATCGATCCGCAAGTCGGACTACTATTGCCATGCAATGTTGTCATCTCACAGATCGAGGGAGGGAGCGTCGAGGTTTCACTGGTCGACCCAATCAGCATGCTGGGTATCGTGAAATCTTCAGAGCTGGAAGTTGTTGCCGAGGAAGCACGCCTGCGCTTGCAGCGCGTAACTGCATTCCTCCAAAACAGTGAGTGAAAGAGAATTTGCCATAACCCTTGACACGCGACAAATCACTGTGATATAAACCGCCGCTAATAACTTAATACTCGCTCTTATCCAGAGAGGCTGAGGGAACGGCCCTGTGACGCCTCGGCAACCAGTTGACGAAAGCTAATCGCTACTAGTTAACAATGGTGCCAACTCCGACAGAAGGATCGCAAGATCCATGTATCTGGAAGATGAGAGGATGGTATACATTTGCCTCTTCTTGTTCTTTCAGGAGAGGTAATTTTTTATTCATATCTCTCCTGAAGTGCGGGTACCTCATAACCA
>DASTJG010000602.1:0-7558 GCA_035716785.1 Anaerolineales bacterium | reverse complement strand
GATCTCGCGTCCCGCCAGGATCAGGGCGCCGAACAAAATTGAAACCAGGATGATCACCAGCGGAATCAATTTTGCCAGCCAGGCCACGATGATGCCTGTAAAACCATAGCCTGCCGCGAGCGGTGCGGTCTGTAAGCGATGGACCACGCCCGCCACCTCGCTCATCCCGCCCAGCCCCGCCAGCGCGCCGGAAAGCATCATCACCCAAATGGTGTTGCGCGTGATGTTGATGCCTGCATATTTCGCGGCATTCGGGTTATCGCCGATCAAGCGGATCTCATAGCCCCAGCGGCTGCGATACACGATGAACCATAAAATGATCGCCGCAGCAATCCCAAGCAGCAAGCCTGCATGGGTCGTGAGTCCGCGAAAGGCAGAAATGCTCTTGGCATATTCAGACAAACGCGGCAGCCAGGCTGCCTGCGGGAACTTCGGGCTCATCTGAAACCCGCCTTCCGTCCAGACCGCAAAGACCCAAAAATTCACCCAGGAGATCGCGATGTAGTTCATCATCAATGTACTGATGATCTCGTTGACATTGAACTTTGCTTTCAAATAACCCGGGATGTACCCCCAGATCGAACCCACCGCCATTCCTGCGATTGCCATGACCGGGAGGAATAGCCAGCGTGATGAGTCAGCAGGCACGATAGGAGCCAGCACAACCGCGCTTGCCCCCCAGGCACCCATGATGAACTGTCCCTCCGCGCCGATATTCCACAGCTTCATGCGGAACGCGATCGAGCAGGCCAGCGCGGTCAGGATGATCGGTGTGGCTTTGACGATGGTATCAGATAACACACCGACATCACCAAAGGATGCCTTCGCAATGTGAGCGTAGGAGGCGAAGGGATTGCCTCCTGCAAACGAGATCACAATCCCGCCCAGGATCAATGCCAGGATGATCGCTCCCACCGAAACCGCGGCAGGATACCAGGCGGGAGGTTCATCGAGGCGCGGCTCGACCCGGATGCGCCACTGACGTGTATGTCGTTTCGCCAAAGTGGATTCAGCCATGTGCTGCGACTCCTTCTTTATGGATCTGTTCCAGTGGTGTGCCGGTCATCATCTGACCGATCGCCTCGATCAGACTATGGTCCGGTTCTGCTGATTCGACTCTGACCTCGCCCATGATCTTCCCCTCGTAGATCACGTAGACACGGTCACTCAACGAGAGCAGCTCCTCCAACTCCTCCGAGATCAACAGGACCGCCGCGCCCGCTTCGCGCTGGGTCAACAACAGGCGGTGGACTCCCTCGATCGCACCAACGTCCAGCCCGCGGGTCGGTTGAACTGCCACCATAAAGTTGGGATGCCCCGAGATCTCACGGGCCAGGATCACGCGCTGCAAATTCCCGCCCGATAAAAGCCGCACAGGCGTATCGACCGTTGGCACGATGATATCGTAGGCTTCCTTGAGTTCCCTGGCAAATTTTGTTGCCGCATTCATATCCAGCAAGCTGCCCCTGGAGATCGGCGGCTTGCGATATTTTTTCATAATGACATTATCGGTCACGCTCAGGTTCGGCGCGCTGCCCACGTGTGTGCGATCCTCCGGCACGTGGGACATGCCATGCTGGATGCCGTATAACGTATCGCGGTTGTTGATCTTGTCGCCATTCAGGGTCACCTCGCCCTGCCTGCATTTGCGCAGGCCGGTGATGACCTGGGAAAGTTCCGTTTGTCCGTTGCCGGCAACCCCCGCCACACCGACGATCTCACCTGCGCGCACGTTGAGGGAGACGCCGCGTAAAGCAGGCAAGCCTTTGTCATTCTCCGCGTGAATATCCTTCACAGCGAGGATCACATTACCGGGCTGGTTCGGTTTCTTCTCCACCGAGAAGACCACCTCGCGTCCCACCATTAAGCGGGCAAGCTCCTGGCGCGTCACACCTTTGGTGGGCACAGCCGCGGCGGTCACCTTGCCGCGCCGCAGCACCGTGACGCGATCTGCGATCGCTGTGACTTCCTGTAATTTGTGACTGATAAAAATAACAGACTTGCCCTGCGCGATCATGGCGCGCAGCGTCTGGAATAATCCTTCGATCTCTGTCGGTGCAAGGACAGCCGTGGGCTCATCCATGATAAGCACGTTCGCGCCGCGATAGAGCATCTTCAACAATTCCACGCGTTGTTGTTCCCCCACCGAGAGCTGCCAGATTTTTGCACGTGGATCCACTTTGAGCCCGAAGCTTTCCCCCAGCTTTGCGATCTTCGCGTCATACTCGTTCAGCCGCATGAAAAAACGCGGCTCATCAAGACCGAGCAAAATATTCTCGGTGACCGTTTGGGATGGGACCAGCATAAAGTGCTGATGCACCATGCCGATCCCCGCATTAATGGCATCGCGTGGAGAGGAAAACTCCACCGGCTTGCCTTTGACTTTAATAATACCTGCATCCTGCTTATACAAACCGGCCAACACATTCATCAGTGTGCTTTTGCCGGCTCCATTCTCCCCCAGCAAAGCATGGATCTCTCCCGGGCGCAATTCAAAATCCACGTGGTCATTGGCGAGCACGCCGGGAAAGCGCTTGACAATGCCCTGCATTTCCACGATCAACCTGGAGGGTGTTGATTCCGTCAAGGGTACCTCCTGCACGATTCTGTCATTGCGAGGAGTGGCGCACTCGGCGCCACGACGAAGCAATCTCATGTTTGTTAGCTGAGATTGCGTCGCTCACCGCAAAGCGGCTCGCTCGCAATGACATTACTTATTATTACAAAAATGGGGCAGAACAATAGTCCTGCCCCATCCACAAACCTATTTTACTGGGGTAATTCAGCGGTGATCCCCTCAGCCCACCACTTCATACAAACAGGAACCGTGCACGGCAGACCGTATTCGGGGAACGCATCGAGATCGACCTGCTCCAGGCTTTGTCCTTCTTCGAGAACGACCTTGCCCTGGTTGTCCTTGATGGGTCCGGTGAACACATCAAAACGGGTGAACTCACCAGCTTCCATCTGCTTAAGAATATCACGAACTTCCTGGATCAGAGCAGGATCGAGTTCGGCAACGCCCGGGGTCAATTCCTGGCCTTCCATGAAGCCATACAGACCAAGAGCGCCGGTATCGGCATCGAAGTAGTCCCAACCCGGTTTGTAGGTGCCGGCGATCGTTTCTTCGGTGATCTTGGCATAGATGGGTCCCCAGACCCAGTACGGAGCCGTGAGACAGCGTTCCACCTTGCAGGAGCCGTACCAGTCATAGGTGACACCCCACTTGCCTTTTTCCTGCGCCACGTCTGCGACCGCAGGGGTATCCGCGCCGGTGAAGACCACCTGAGCGCCTGCATCGAACAACGAAGCCGCAGCTTCCTTCTCGATGACAGGATCGTGCCAGGTATTGATCCAACGGACATCCATCGTACATTCGGGGCAGGTCTTCTTCATGCCCAATGCAATGGCATTGCCCAGACGGATCTCTTCAGGAATGGGGAAGGTCGCCATGTAACCGAGTTTCGGGTTGCCATCCATCTTGGCGCGCGCACCGGCCAGCATACCGGCCAGGTACTTCATGTTTTCCATGGCGCCCATCAGGTTGCCGAAGTTTGTCTCATTGGACTTGATGCCGGTCAGGTGGATGAACATCGTGTCGGGAAATTCTTCTGCCACCACTTCCATCGGGTCACCAAAGCCGAAGGAGGTGCCGAAGATCAGGTCAAAGCCTTTGCGGGCGAGCGAGCGGAAAACCTGCTCAGAGTCGGCGCCTTCCGGCACGTTCTCGATATAGGCGATATTCACATTGGGCACATTCTCTTCAATATACAGCAGGCCCTCGTAATGTGCCTGTGACCAACCGCCATCGTCATGCGGTCCGATCAGGACCATCCCAACGTTGAACTTTCCTTCTTCAACTTCGGGGATCTGGAAGCCTTCCGCAGCGGGAGCTTCTGTAGCAACCTCGGTGGCAGGTGCTTCTGTCATCGGCGCTTCTGTTGCTTCAACTTCAGGAGCTTGGGTGGGCGCAGGTGGTTCTGTTGCAGGAGCGCCACCGCCACATGCTGCCAGTACGAGTGTCAGGATCATCGCCAAAAAAAGGAACTTACGCATTGTCTTCTTCTCCTTAGAAAAAGTGTAGTGTGGAACAGACAACGAACGAACGTTTCTTGATATTTCGGTGCGCCTCCTTTCACGTAGCACATCCAGGATCTTGTCTGCACAATTATACGGTGCCACATAAATCCTACATGAATATTGTAGGACAAACTGTCGAACAAGTACAAGTACATTTCTCACGGTTTACATGCGAGCATACTCTGGACTTCTGCCAGGGCTTCGCTGCGCGCCGCGCTTGGGGGTGTTTCCGTTTCGATGCGTTCCCACAGCCGGCACAACAGCGGCCCGACATAACTCTTCGATACTTTGTAAGACTCGCGCGACAACTTGAGGGACTGCTCCCAGTCCCCTGCATGTGCGTATCCTTCTATAAATACAAACCGTTCAACCGGGTTGTTAGGATAATCGCTTCCTGCAAATGCTTCATCGCCCAAACGGGTCACAGTCTCCCAATCGCCAAACTGCCCCGCCAGGTCCGCTTTCTCGAAGTAATAACACCAGCCAGGTACGGGCTCGGGAAAATAGACAGACGGCATCTGTGCTTTACCATCCCTGAGAATCCGGTCCGGGTTCGTTAATGCCGAAGCCTCGCGCATCAGGCTTTCCGCGAGAATGAAACGGTTGTTGGAATCGAGATCCGGTTCAAGCAGGCGCAAACATGCGGGAGGGTCATAATAAAAGGCGAGAGCATCCGAGGTGTTGCCTTCGAAATGACCGGCGATGTAATCATATTGAATCGGGATATCCTTTTGCAGGGAAGGGAGGGCTTTGTTCAACCGATTCGTTGGATAAAACAACACGTAATCGATCTGTTCGGAACCGCCGCCCTGCATGTAAATCCAGTTGAGCGGCGCGCTGATGGAGTTATCGGCGTAGAAAGACAGTTCCTCATTCATCAATACAACCGTATTCGGCTGCAAACCCGGCACACGCCAGGTCATCTGCCAGAAAAGATCCTTCTGCGCCTGCCAATCACGGCGAAAAGCATCGCTGACCATGACCTGCCAGCCTGCCGCAAAGGCCAGTAACAAAGAGGCAAGGATGATACGCAGCCGCGCGGGAAGGAGTTCAAGAACGCCGGCCATTAGCAAAGCAACACCCAGCATGAAGGACATCGTAAAACGGCTGGCAGGGAATGCCAGGCTCAAATCCAAAGTGGCCAGCCAGTAAGGTCCGCCGCCCAGGAGCATGGCCAGCAGACCAATGAAAATCATCCAGCGCGACGCGTTATTGACTCCTGCCTTTTCGTCACGAACATACATGTTCAGGAAAAGGAACACCAGCATGCCAACGAACAAAAAGATGATTGCATAAAGTATGGTCGTGCGCGGACCATCCACAGACGGATTGGGGAACCGGAAGGCCTGTAACCATGCCTGCACACTGACCAGCCACAGGTCCAAAAACACCTGCCTGATAAGCCCAACAATCGTGCCGAGCGGATCGGCGCGCAGATCCGACAACAAAACATTCTTGTAGGCCACGTTGGTAAACACAAAGGCCCGGTAAAAGACGTTCAGCAGGAAAACAAATAGATAAGGCAGCCAGTACAAGAATGTCCGTTTTGCAAGGGTCCAAAAGCGCTGGCCTGCCTCGGTTTTATAGAGCGCGTAGAAAATAATAAAAGGGCGGACCAGTTCAAGGAAATAAAAGAATTCCAGCATCCACAAATTGAGCAGGGAAAGGACCATTGCCCCGATCGTCAACAGCCAGTAACGCTCTGGTTTTCGGAGCGACCATAACATTAACAAATAAGAAGAAAAGAATATACAAATCACGATGTAAAAGTGACTTGTCAAATAGGAAACCCACTGCAAGTTAAAGCCGGGATAGAGCAAAAAGAACAAACTGGCGATCAATGCCATCTGGTTACGCCCAGGCCACAGGTCACGCAGGATCACCCACAGAAGGACGACCCCGGCCCAACGCCATAAGATTGCAAAGACCTGCCAGTAAAGAGGAACTTGAGGGATGAGTTTTGTCGTGATCTGATACAACGCTCCCCATACCGGCCGGCTGGTGGAAAAATATGCTCGCATGGCTTCCGGGCCAAGTTCGTAACGGATCCACGACATGGGCAGGTCGTCCCAATAAAAGCCATGCCGCCAGACAAATACCCCGTAAACAAGAACTGACACCATGAGCAATACCCATGGGACGGCGCGCGGCGACGCTAAAAAAGTTTCAACCCTTCGAAGGAATGATTTCATACTAGATCTTAAGTTCCATACGATGACGTTGATAATGACCTTCGGAAAATGTTCTGACGATCTTAAAACCAGACTTTTCGTAAAGAGCCAGCGCGGTCTTGTTTTCCGCTTCGACGCTCAAAACCACCGAATGATACCCTTTCGAGCGGCTTTCCTCAACGAACTTGTTCAACAATGCCTGCCCCAGTCCTTTGCCCTGATGATTGGAGTCCACACCGATGTATGTCAGCTCGATTGCATCCTTTTCCATCTCCGTCGCGGCGGCAAACACGGATGAGATCAATTGCCCGAAAACAAGCGGGCGTGTCACTGCGACTCTCAGCATTTGCGTCAGGAACCAGGTCAGTGGCTGGCTGAGTTTTGAATTAATTGCAGCCGGGTCTGGCGAGCCCACACTCCAGCCGACAATTTCATTGGATGGGGTCAGCGCGCAAATCCCAAGGATGGACGAGTCGCTGCGCGCAGCCTGGTAGTATTTCAACACGATCGGTAAGCCCAGGTCTGAAAGCAGGGTGTGCATCACGGAGCGATGAAGGTTGGACAGTTGCCTCAAGCCATCATCGTCCAGCTGGGATAACTTCACAAATCGGCAATCGTTCACCTCAGGCAACTCCCTTGATCAGGAACGGTCCAAGCGGGCGGACAACGAAGGGAGGCAGGTGCTTCCAAAGCCAGATAGCGATCTGGAACCTGGGGTTCTTTTGGTTCAGGTCGGGCAGTTCATCGATCTTCAACAACGCATACCAGTATGCCAGCAGTTGTTTGCGCGGTTTCCATTTGGTCTTGAAGACTTCATTGCCCGAACCGATCAGGCTGCGGCCCAGGTCCAGCACTTTGAATCCCTTGCGGCAATAACGCTCGATCACACACCAGTACAAAAACTCCCCGGCATAGTCCGTGCGAAATTGCCGCAGAATATTGGCATGCAGGTTTGTCACGCGCTTGCCCTGGGCAATGAACACTCCTGCCCCGGCTAATTCACCGGCTTTTCCATACACGACGACAAATTCGAGATCTTTACCCAGCGCCTGTGCCATCGCCCGCAGATAGTCCTTACTATGATAGGGCGAACCCAACTCATGCATGCTGCGCGCCAGTGCTTCGTAAGCGTCATCCAGAAGGTCGAGATGGCCAAAGTTTACGGTGAATCTCTTTTTCAGGGATTTACGAATATGGTTGCGGTGGTCCGAACTGTACAAACCCATAAGCTCATGCGGATCCGGTACAAGGTCGATCAGATAGGTGCAATACACGGGATGCTGGAGCCAGCCTTGAGGTGGAACCTC
>DASTJG010000601.1:0-2906 GCA_035716785.1 Anaerolineales bacterium | reverse complement strand
GAGGAGCCATTCCTCTTTCACGGAAGCAAGCGCCTCGTCCACAGGACTGCTTCGCTTGTGAGTTTGAGTGAGGGCAGTCTCTCCAAGCGAGAGAAAGGTTTTCATGTCCGTCGGCATTCCAATCCGGCTCAAATCCAAAATTCGGGATTCGAGCTGCACGCCAATGCGTTCATGCTGATCGTGACGGAATGTGACGAGACGCATGTTACCTATCGCGAGACGCGCCCCGACGCGTCGCCGCCCATCAGGGTTTCCACTTCGCCCACGCTGACCGCGTTGAAATCGCCGAGGATGCTGTGCTTGAGGCAGGCAGCCGCGGCGGCAAAGTTCAACGCCTTTTGCGGTTCGTCTTTGTACTTGCGAAGACCATAGATCAGCCCACCCATGAACGAGTCGCCGCCGCCAACGCGGTCGACGATCGGGAGGATGTCATACGTCGGCGCGGAGAAAAATGCTCCTTCCTTCCATAACACACCCGACCATGTATTATGACTTGCGGAAAGCGAACCACGCAACGTAACCGAGATGGTTTTGAGCAAGGGAAATTTCTTCGCCAATTCTTCACAGACGAAGAGATAGTGATTTGCATCCACCTTGCCGGCGGTAACATCGGCTTCGGGCGCTTTGATGCCAAAGACTTTTTCAGCATCCTCTTCATTGCCAAGCGCCACGTCGCACATGCCGACGAGATCGGTCATCACCTCGCCGGCAGGCTTGCCCCACTTCCACAACTTGGCGCGGAAGTTCAGGTCGCAGGAAACGGTCACGCCCATCTCGCGCGCACACTGGATCGCTTCGCGGCAAACCTCCGCCGCGCCCTGTGAAACAGCAGGCGTGATCCCAGTCCAGTGGAACCAGTCCGCGCCCTCGAAGACCTTCTTCCAATCGATCGTGCCCGGCTGAATGGTGGCGAAGCTCGAATTGGCGCGATCGTAGATCACTTTGCTGGCGCGCTGTGCCGCGCCGGTCTCAAGGAAGTAGATCCCGATCCGGTCGCCGCCGCGCACGGTGTGCTCGGTATGGATGCCATAGCCGCGCAGGCTCATCAGGCAGGCCTCGCCCAGTTCGTTCCTGGGCAGACGCGTGACAAATTCCACATCCTCTCCGAAGTTGGCAAGCGAAACCGCAACGTTCGCCTCGCCCCCGCCATAGATGGCTTCGAACGAACGTGCCTGGGTAAAACGTTGAAAACCTGGCGGCGCCAGGCGCAGCATGATCTCGCCAAAGGTGACTATTTTTTTCATAGAATTCTCCGATATGATTTTTATTATGTCATTCTCCCGAAGGGAGTGAAGAATCTCTCCTCCCTTTTGGAGTCTTACGAGCAAATCAGAGATTCTTCGCCGCTCTGCGGCTCAGAATGACATAGTATGAGTTACTTCAGCCACTCTGAAAACCAAGCGCGGCTGACTTGATTGTCATAAGCATGCCCGCCAGAGTGGATACTCAATTCGCAGGCATGGTTTTCATTGTACAGCTCATACGCCCGGCGGACTGTCTCGAACTGCTCACGGGCAAACGCCACCGGGAAAATCTCATCCTCCTGGCCGTTGATCGCGCAGAATGGACGCGGCGCGATCAATGCAGCGATGTCGCCCATCTCAGCAAGCTTCAGAATTCCGGGCACATAATTGCATTCGCAATGTTCCATCGCAAGAATGGAGCCGCGGAACGAATTGAAATACCCGGAGACAACAACGGCTGCAATGCGCTCATCCAACGCAGACAGGAACAAGGCAGTCGTCCCGCCACCGGAATGACCTGTGCAGCCCAGCCCACCAGTCACATCCTTACGAGAGAGCAGCCAGGTTGCGGCGCACATCCCATCCCAGACGCGTTCGCCGAGCAACGTGCGTCCGTGCAGTTGATAGAAAAACGAAAGATGACGGCAGGAAGAATGTGAAAAGACATCCTTTACTACATCGCTGAGTCGTTCACCCATGCCGCGCTGTTCCACCACGCAAACTAAATATCCTGCTTCTGCCAACGCTTTGGCATAGTTGTTATCAGTCGCAAGATTGCTGCGCTCAGTTTCCTCGTCTGGATAATTTCCCATGCAATATTGCGCGCTGGGGTCATGCCCGTGAAAGACAAGGACTGGTTTGTAAGGCGGCTCCTGCTTTGGAGTCAACACATACAACGGAGCCTGAATGCCTTCCCCAACATCCAGGGCAAGCTTTTCTTCGATGAACTTGCCTCGATCTACACCGTGGATCTTTTGTGCAACAAGCCCGGCAAACGCATGGTTTTGCAAACCGAGCAAGCGGCTCAACTCGGCGCGCAGGCTTGCTTGCCAGAGAAGATAATCTTTTATCGTGCGAGCATCGAACGCGAGTTTTCGAGGACTCACTGAATAAATGTCATTAAGATGTCGCTGCAAGGAAAACGAAATCATATGTCACTCTCCCGGAGAAGCACCGAGGCGGCGTGAGGGAGTTCTTCGCGACTGAAGAGTCTCGGCTATATTTAGGTAGAGATGCCTCGCTTCGCTCAGCATGACATAAATACCGTCACTTAATGATTATCACATCTTCGGTGTCGGCGATATCGAACGCCTTACCGACCTGTCCCACCACCTTGACGTTTTCCAGCCGCAGGTGGCGCGCGTTGCGGATATAAAATCCGGCGCGGGACATGCTCGGGATATCGTCTGCCATTTCGGGGTAGCCGGAATCGGCGTCTGCTGAAACCGAGATGAGGATATCACTGAAGGAAACATCCTCGAGCGGCATTTCCGCCAGCCCATACAGGAAGCCCGCCGCGTGCTTGACCTCACGCGCCGTAATGTGGCTGAAATGGACGCCTCGTAAACACGGTGTGCCGTCATTGATCGAACGCGGATTTTTATCAGAGACGTTCACGTCGCCGCGCACACCAATGTGATAATACAGGTTCATCGTGAACGG
>DASTJG010000600.1:0-2291 GCA_035716785.1 Anaerolineales bacterium | reverse complement strand
GGCGCTGGCATCCCGGTGGATGAAGTCTCGCGCATCTTCGAGCGCTTCTACCGCGTCGACAAATCCCGCACCGGCAGCGGGACGGGACTGGGTCTATCCATCGCAAAGCACATCGTCGAAGCACACGGGGGGAAGATCTGGGCGGAGAGCATCGAAGGGCAGGGCAGCACGTTCTTTTTTTCCATTCCAATCGCGTGATAAAGAATTGCATTTTTGTTTTTTGTTGGCAAACTCGCTGTAAAGCGCGCATTTGTGACTCCGTGCTATCCTATGGACATGGAAATGTTTCTTATTGCAGCTGTAACTGCCTTGCTGACTGTCTTTATTATCGATACAGGCCAGAAACGGCGTGCCTTCCTGTGCCAGCAGGAAGAGGCCACGCAGCGACGCTGAGTGTGCCGATAAGACATTTCGTTCTCCTCCTCACAAGAGCCCGGAAAGCCTCCCCCGGGCTCTTGTGTATTTAATTCCCCGAAAACTGTTAACGCAACTTTAAATAATCCTTGATTTGTCCTTAATTGCTCCCTGCTACACTGGCAGGGAACAAAAGGAGAATTATGGGACTTGCTGATTTACATATGCACACAATTTACAGCTACGACGGCACCGCGTCCGTTCCGGCTGTTCTGGCGCGCGCCAAACAAGTTGGTCTGGACGTGATCGCCATCACCGACCACGACGAGATCAAAGGCGCGCGGAAAGCGTTCGACCTGGCCCCGGAGTTCGGCATCGAAGTGATCCCCGGCATCGAAATTACAACAGCAGAAGGAGATTTACTGGCGCTGTTCGTCACAGAAAAGATCGAGCCCGGGTTGTCGTTGATCGAAACGATCCTAAAAGTGGGTGAGGCTGGCGGGATCTGCATTGCCCCGCACCCCATGGCAAGAGGCATGGGAATGAAAAGCTTGAGCGCCGCCTCGATTACCCGGGCACTGTGCCATCCCGATGTTTCCCGCGTTCTGATCGGGATCGAAACATACAATGCCACGGCTCTTGACCGCGAGAGTAACCGGAATGCGCAAACCCTTGTGGCAGAGCATCCTGGCATGGCTCAAGTTGGCAATAGTGATGCACACGCTTTGCAGGCAATCGGCCTGGGCGCGACTGAATTCCCCGGTCAGACAGCGGCGGAGTTGCTCGATGCATTATGGATTAGCGCGACCGATGTGCGCCGGGGCGCCGAATTAAGTTCTGCCCGGATACTGGGCACCTGGGCGATCAACTACATTATGAGTGCGCCCACACGAGTATCCATAGCTTATCCACAAATGATATAAAACAAAAAGGAGCTGAAGATGGAATTTGTCTCTCTTTTCTTAATTATTTTGGGTTTCATTGTTGTGATCTCGATCGACACGATCCAAAAACGCCGCAGCTTCCTGAACGAAGGCAAATAAAGATGGCAAAACATATTCTTGTCACGAATGACGATGGGGTATTCGCGCCCGGCCTGTTTGCTCTTGTACAGGAAATGCGAAAGCTCGGAAAGGTTAGCATCCTCGCGCCAGACCGAAACTGGTCCGGAGGCGGGCACGTCAAAACCCTCGATCATGCCCTGCGGGTCAGGGAAGTGCGTCTTGCTGATGGAACACAGGCATTTGCCAGCGATGGCGCGCCCTCCGATTGCGTCGCACTTGCCACACTTGGCTATTTTCAGGAACCCATCGATCTGGTGGTCTCAGGGATCAACGCAGGTGCAAATCTTGGTCACGACGTCACCTACTCCGGGACGGTGACCGCCGCGATGGAAGCGGTGATCGCAGGCGTGCCGGGGGTTGCGGTTTCGCTCGAGACAGTAGAAAGTTATGTTGGGGAAATTGACTATGGCCCTGCGGCGCGCGCGGCAGGCAAAGTTGTCCGTCAGGTCATCGAGAACGATCTGCCTCCCAAGCGAAGCAGTCCTGCGGACGAGATCCTGTTCAATGTCAACGTACCTTTTCTGCCCGACGAGAAGATCCAGGGGATCCGCCTGACCTGGCAGGGATTGCGCGTCTATCACAGCCGTTTGGATAAACGCGTAGACCCGCGCGGCAAGCCCTATTACTGGATTGGCGGAGACGCGCCCACCGGGGTTCCCGAACATGGAACCGATGTAGGCGCGCTGGCAGAAGGCTTCATCTCCGTCACGCCTCTTCAACTGGACCTCACAGCCTATCGCGTGCTGGCAAACCTTAACACCTGGCATTGGAATGAATCACCTGTTGAAACTACACTGCTGGAAGTCCCACAAGAAGTGCTGGACTCGCAGTGACTGAATTTTTCTTCTCCTTGGGACTCTCCTGAGGGAGATA
>DASTJG010000599.1:0-2350 GCA_035716785.1 Anaerolineales bacterium | reverse complement strand
TTTTGCCGAACATGCGGCAGGCTGGTGGGTTGCCACTGCTCTGATGGTCTTTACAGACCTGCTCTATGTGCCTTTCTTCCTGGCTCTCTACCATGCCTTGAAAGGCTTCAACAAATATTTGATCCTGTTGGCTTTTGCCTGCGGAGGGTTGTTCGTTGTGCTGGATCTGGCAATCACCTGGACGGCATTTCCCTCGCTGATCATTCTGAGCGGCAACTATGCTGCCGCCACAAGCGATGCTCAGCGGTCGCTCATCGTTGCGGCAGCGGGTTATCCATCCGCGATCGTTGATTCTCCCTTGTCAGGGATCTACGCGAACCTATTTCCGGGATTAGGCGAGCTTCTGGCGAGTCTCGTCATGCGTAAGGGAATCTTCAGCAAGACCCTGGTTTATACAGGAGTGATTGCGGGCGTCAGCGGCATCCTGGCGGGAATCGGACCGATCTTTATCGATGACCTGGAGACGTTCCAATATATCAACGCCAGTCTTGCCATGATCTGGTTCTTTTTTGTAGGCTTAAAATTCTATAAACTTGGTCAGCAATGAAAGCGATTGTTTACACCCAATACGGTTCTCCGGATGTTCTCCAACTAAAGGAAGTGGTAAAGCCTGAGCCAAAAGATGATCAGGTCCTGATAAAGGTCCGTGCGGCCTCTGCAAACGCACTGGATTACCGGCGCTTTGAGAAATTGTCTGCCATGGGCCGACTTATGGAAGAGAAAATGCTCAAATCGGTCGGCAAAACGTTCGGAGCGGACATTGCCGGTGTCGTTGAAGCGGTCGGTGTGAACGTAAAACAATTCCGGCTGGGCGATGCTGTCTTCGGGATAGCCGCTGGGTCCAAGGGTGGGTTCGCGGAATATGCTTCAGCAAATGAAGATCATTTAACGCTGAAACCAGCCAATCTGTCATTTGAGGCAGCGGCTGCTGTCCCTGTTGCGGCATTGGCCGCGTTGCAGGGACTCCGCGATAAGGGACAGCTTCAACCCGGGCAAAAGGTCCTCATCGTTGGAGCGTCTGGCGGCGTGGGTACGTTTGCGGTGCAGATCTCCAAAGCCTTCGGCGCGGAAGTGACCGCCGTATGCAGTGCGCGGAATTTGGATATGGCGCGCTCGATTGGCGCAGACAACGTTATTGATTACGCCAAGGAAGATTTTACTAAAAGCAATCAGGGTTATGACCTGATCTTAGCCGTAAATGGAAATTATCCTCTGTCCGCGTATCGGCGCGCGCTGAGTCCCCAGGGAAGTTATGTCTGCGCCGGGGGCGCAATGTCTCAAATTCTTCAAGCCATGCTTTTGGGATCTTTGATATCGAGGAAAAGTGGGAAGAAGATGGGCTTCATGGGGATTGCGAAATACAGCCAGAAGGATTTGGTCTACCTAAAGGAGCTTCTTGAATCGGGCAAAGTCGCGCCGGTCATCGAAAAGAGCCTTCCATTATGTGAGGTTCCTGTGGGGATGTGTTATCTTGCCGAAGGTCACGCAAAGGGGAAAATTGTTTTTCAAATTAGCTGATAAAAGAAATCGAGAGTAAGACATGCCTGCTCAAAAAAACCTCTTTATGCTTATCGGACCGAAAGGTTCTGGCAAGACCCATATCGGGACGATTGTCAGCCAATACACCGATATTGTGTTTCTACGCGTCGAGCCGATCTGGTTGGGACTAAAACCTGACGAAGACGGATGGGAAAAAGTCGAAGCCGTCATTGACGCGATGTTTCAGAAGCATGACAAGGTCATGATCGAGAGTCTGGGAGTTGGGGAAGGGTTTACCAAATTCCATGCATCACTTGCGGCAAAATATTCCATCAAGTTGATTCGCGTGTATGCCGATTTGGAGACCTGTTTCGGGCGCGTAAAAACCAGAAACAATGCTGAGCATATTGCCGTTTCGGATGATAAAGTCACCGAGTTCAATAAAACCGCCGCCACTGTAACCTACAACTGGGATCTTGAAATTAACAACAACGAGTTCGCTGTGGACGAAGACATTATTCTGGCTATTCAATCCATCAATGGCGCCGAAAATAAATAATATTGAAGCTTAAACAGAGACTGTTTATCCAGTCACTCCTATGTAAACCCAAAAGGAATAGCAAATGTTTCAAGTTAAAAAGCTTTTCTTACTTATCGTGTTATTCGCCATGGGATGTGCCTCCAAGCCAGAAACACCTATTAAAGCTGTTTACCTGGTTCGAGAAGCTGGGCAGCTTTCGCGCGAGGATTTGCAAACACACCCCGAAGTGGTGGTCACAGACAACTTCGATACGTTGAAAAAGATTGCGCAAACGAAAGTTGCTATTTGGATCGACATTAACGCAGTTGACCTTATCGATCTAGAATGGCT